>CAYNOE010000530.1:0-1860 GCA_964398745.1 uncultured Lachnobacterium sp. | reverse complement strand
AGATAAGCAGAATCGTCATGCTTGCATGTAAGAGTCTGTTTATCTTATTCCAGGGGGGCTCGAATAGAGCCACCGCCCCATATATGAGCAAAAGGAGGTAGGTAATAAGGAATCTTCCCGCAAAGCGGGCCCCTCCTTATTACATAGAAAGCACGACTGGTCGTGCGGTTTTGCGAATGTACGGGGCGGGGGCTGAATAGTTACAAAAAATAAAAAAGTTTGTAACGAAACAGATGTTTTTTCGTCTAATCCATGCAGGCAAAGGAGGTGATACAGTTGTGAACCGCAGTATAGACATAGAAAAATTATACCAGACCTACTACATGGATGTGTATTCTTACATTATGACAATAATAAAAAATCCGGAATTGTCCGAGGAACTGACCCAGGAGGTTTTTTACCGTGCCATGAAAAGCGAGTTTAAAGGGAAATCCAGTGAGCTTACCTGGCTCTGTGCGATTGCCAAAAACCTCTGTGCGGATATGTACCGGAAACGAAATAAGGAAGTGCCGGCGGAAGAAGAAATTGAAGGTAATGTGCATCTTGAGCATACCGTAATTTCAAAAATGGAAAGCCTGCAGATACACATGGCGCTTCACAAACTGGAAGAACCGTACCGGGAAGTTTTTTCCCTGAGGGTATTCGGGGAATTATCCTTCCGGGATATCGGCACGGTGTTCGGAAAAACCGAAAACTGGGCAAGGGTGACTTATCACCGCGGAAAACTGAAACTGCAGGAAAAATTAGAAAACAGATGAATTATATTTCATGAGTGGGTGTTCAAAGGAGAGGAGGCAAAACAATGAAATATGACTGTAATGTAGTAAAAGATTTACTGCCATTATATCAGGATAATATTTGCAGCAGTGCCAGCAAAGATATTGTTGAAGAACATTTAAGGGAGTGTGCTGACTGCAAAAAAGTGGCAGAGCAGATGAGCGACGGTACAGTGGAAAAAACACTGACTGTAGAAAAAAATCATGTGCTGGAAAAGCACCGGAAAAATGTGAACCGGAAAACAACCACGATTGGGATAGCGACGGCAGGTATCTTAATGATACCAGTCATTGTCTGCCTGATTTGCAACATTGCCATTGGCCATGCACTGGACTGGTTTTTTATCGTGCTGACTGCAATGCTGCTCGTGGCTTCGCTAATCGTTGTCCCGTTTATTGTGGAAAAAGACCGGCTTGTATGGGTAGTTCTGTCCGCAACAGGTTCCCTGCTTCTGCTGCTTTTGACCTGTTGTATTTATACGCATGGGGACTGGTTTTTTGTGGCGGCATCCGGATGCATATTTGGGATATCGTGCATATTTTCCCCGTTTGTGGTTTCGTTTTTCTGCAGAGGGGAAAAATTAAAAAACCATAAGGCGGTTCTGACAATACTCTGGGATATTCTGTGGCTGTATATTCTGCTGGTTGTATGTGGAATTTTTGTCGGCGGGGGCAGTCTTTACTGGGAAATATCCATGACAGTTACCACCTATGCTATAATTTTTGTCTGTCTGTTTGCTGTTATTATACGGTATGGCAGAAAAAACGGATGGATAAAAGCGGGAGTTCTTGTGATACTTACTGGATTGTGGATTGGTCTGAGTAACGATGTCATGAATCTTTTTATTGGACCGAAAACTGCATCAAGCCTCAAATATGTGGATTTAAGTAAAGGCTTTCAGATTGAAAACCAGGCCGTATTTAATGCAAATATTTATTTTATGGTAATTGCAGTATCCATCTTTGTTGGTGGAATTCTGATTGGAATAGGTATTGGGAAGGATAAAAAGGAGCGTAAAATGCAGTAGTAAAATTATCTGGTATATGTAAGTTGTAAAAGGTGTTCATTTTGGACACCTTTTAT
>CAYNOE010000529.1:0-1861 GCA_964398745.1 uncultured Lachnobacterium sp. | reverse complement strand
AAAGTGTGAAAAGAAATGCTAAACGCTTTCCGGAAAGCTTTTGTTTCCAACTGACCGCGGATGAATATGTTGATTTGAGGTCGCAAATTGCGACCTCAAACACAGAAACAGAAAATGCATCTTCAAAAGGAGGACGCAGATATTTACCATATGCCTTCACAGAGCAGGGAATAGCAATGTTGTCAGCAGTCTTAAGGAGTGACGAAGCTATCCAAGTAAGTGTAAATATTATGAATACTTTTGTGAAAATGCGACGCTTTCTGGCTGAAAATGCTTTGATGTTTGATAAGCTAAACAATCTGGAACTAAAGCAATTAGAATATCAGAAAGAGTCTAATGAGAAATTTGACCAGATTTTTGCTTACATTTCTGAACATGAAGAGTCGGAGCAGAAGATATTCTTTGAAGGTCAGATATATGATGCATTCAGTCTTCTGGTAAGTTTGGTAGAAAAAGCGAAAAAATCAATAGTTTTAATTGACAATTATGTTGATGTGGGGACTTTAAACATTCTTGCTAAAAAGAAAGATGGTGTTGATGTAACAATTTATACTGTTCGTAGAACCCGTCTGGCAAGTCAGGACATTGCAAATTTTAACTGTCAGTATCCAACATTAACTGTGAATTATACAAGGGGTTTTCACGACCGATTTCTTATTATTGATGAAAAAACAGCATATCATATTGGTGCATCAATTAAAGATGCAGGTAAAAAATGTTTTGGAATAAGCCACATAGAGGATACAAGAATTATTTCAGATATACTTCAGCGTTTAGAAATTGAAACGGAAGAAGCAAACAATTAGATCACAATAATGACAGTAGCCTTTATTCAATTATCAATGCGCTTTGTGTGTTGTTTGTAGGATTGTTTTGTACCTTTTCCCAAAATACCTTAACGTATGCCTCCGGTATTGTTCATATTCCTCCCCAAATATATCGTGCATATACACTTCCTCCTGTAAAATCTGAAGATGCAGCATAACTGCTGCCCAGACAGAAACCACTGCCAGCGGAATATTAAAAAACATCAGGCATATCGAAAGATACAATAAATCAAACCCTGCAAACGCGGGATTTCTGCTCCATTTGTAAATACCATCCGTAATCAGGGCTGTTTTTTCCTCTGGGATTCCTACCCTCCAGCTGTTTTTCATGGTAACTGTTGCCAGTGCAAAAATTATCACACCCATGATGCCTGCGACAGTTCCTGCAACTCTAAGTCCTGCCGCAGGAAATTGTCTGACCAAGAAAATACTGCCTACGCCGCTGACAAATGCCAGTACTGTTGCAACACTCATAATACGTTCAATGAACAATACTCTTTTCGGTTTGTCTCCAATCCCCATCTGGTTCGTTTTAATAGACTGCCTTTTTTGTATGATAATTTTTGCAAAATAAAATGCATAAAATGCTGACAAAATTAAAATTGCCACTATCTGATAAACCATCGTGACCTCCTACTCTAATGGACATTTCATCTGGAATATTTCCTCGCAAATCCGGTGTATATATTCTGCCGCCTGTGAATCTGCAAGTTTATAATAAATCTCTTTTCCATCACGTCTGCTTACCACCAGTCCCGCGTTTTTTAAAGATTTCAGATGATGGGAGACTGCCGGATCACTCATTCCCATTGCTGCTGCTATATTGCTTACGCATTCTTCACAATGACATAAAAACCACAATATTCGCAGTCTTGTCCCATCGCCGATTTGCTTAAAGATTTCTGCAACCTCCCTGCATTGTTCCAGGGTAGGTAGTTTTTCAAGAACCCGTTCTTCATTCTGTCCGTGATTATGCGGCAGAATACGTTTTTCCATAGTCCAGCCTCCTCGTTTAAACAATTAAGCAAACGTTT
>CAYNOE010000528.1:0-1867 GCA_964398745.1 uncultured Lachnobacterium sp. | reverse complement strand
GAAATGGTATCAGGAGTGGATTGTGGGAGCGGGAAAATAAATATGGATAATTTAGTTATTTATGGAATCGGAGAACGGGGAAGCAATCTGATATTGCTTATGGATTCCTGTGGTTGGGAGATCTGTGCGGCAGTAGATGGGAATCGGGAACTTTGGGGAACATATATCGGCTGCCATCAGATAAAAGAACCTGAAGCTTTGGAGGATATGGATGGGATAACTTTGTGTATCACGCCGGTGTTTCATGCGGATAGTATCAGAGACCGTATGAAAAAGGTCTTAAAGGGAAGATTCCGGGAAATATCATATAATTGTCTGATACAGGAAATATATGCTACAGTGGATTTTTCCGATGCATTAGGAACGAAAACTGTATATAACAGACAAAATTCGGTTATTTTTGCGTGTCTGGATGGAATGGGGCTTGGTGGTGTTCAGGAATGGACAAAGGATATCTGTACAAAGTTTCTGGAAGAAAAAAATGAGAATACCTATATTTTATCTACGAGGAATAACGGGTATACTGCTACGATATTTAAAAATCATATGCTGAATGTGGATATTGATACAGGGAGCATGAATAGCGTAGATAACATAAGAAAATTGGTGGCGTGTTTGAAGGAACATTTGCCATGCACTCTTGTGACAAGTTACCCATATGAAGTTTTTGCCGGAAAAATTGTAAAGGAAGCATATCCGGATAAAATCAGGATTATTTCCGGAATTAGAAATGCAACGGAAAATACATATCAGGAATACCTGGATTTTCAGGAATGTGTGGATGTATATGTCTGTGTCAGTTCTGACATTACAAGGGAAATGATAAAACGTGGAGTTGAGGAGGGTAGAGTACATACGATGATATGTCCAGTAAATTGTCCGGAGCGGCTTACACGCGCTTATACGATGCAGAGACAGCTGCCTGTCAGACTGGGGTATGCCGGTAGGATTGTGACACTGCAGAAGAGAATGGATTTGATGGAGAAACTGATAGATGTTTTGGAGACGCGAAAAGTAAATTACTCCTTTGAACTTGCAGGAGAAGGTAGTTATTTACAGAGAATGCAGGAATTTATTATAGGAAGGCATTTACAGGAAAAAGTAAAATTCGTAGGGGTTTTAGGCAAACAGGAGATAGGCATCTTCTGGAGGGACAAGGACATTTGTGTTAATATAGCGGATTTTGAGGGACGTTCTCGTTCTGTGGCAGAAGCTATGGCGAATGGAGCGGTACCGATTGTAACGGATACTTCTGGGGTAAAGGACGATATTCGGGACGGGGAGAATGGTTATATCGTTGCTATTGGAGATTATGAGGCGATAGCAGACAGGGTGGCAGAGCTGGAACAAAATCGGGACTTATTGCCTGGTATGGGAATGAAAGCGCATATAGAGCTGAAAGAAAAATGCAGTATGGACAAGCATTATCAGTTTTGGAAGGAAGTGATACATTTTGAAGTGGGTGAATCAAGGAGAAGAACTGAATGCATATAAAGCAGAGGAATTGGAACATGAAAAGTTTTATGTCTTTGGTGCGGGGGACATCGGGCGCGGATTGTATGTGACATTATCACATTTTCAGATGTTTGCCGGTTTTATAGATAATGATGTGCAGAAACAAAAAAAAGGTTTTTATGGTCAGATAGTAAATTCCTATCAATGGTTTTTGGAGAATGAGAGGGACAAAACGCTGATTATTGCCGCAAATGAAATGAATGAGCAGGAAATCAGCAAGCAGTTGCAGGAAGATAACTGTAAATATTATTTGTCCGGGATTTTCCTGAATAGTGTGCTGCCAATATATTTTTTTCTAAAAAAGAATCTTTTATTTATGAATTTAGCGCAAATTTGTGTGACAGAGAGGTGT
>CAYNOE010000527.1:0-1870 GCA_964398745.1 uncultured Lachnobacterium sp. | reverse complement strand
TAGAGAAAACGCCAAAATCAATCTCAGGGAGCATGATTATCGAAATTCTATTGCGGCAATGAGTGATTATATGTATCATCATATAAAAAATGGTATATGCTTTTTCGCATACAGAGAAGAAGGAGAGATGACTTTGGCCGCTTTTTCTTTTGACGAGAAGAAAGGGCTGTTTCCTGAGATGTATGATTATATTCTCGAAATGTTAAATGAGATATTTCCTGTACGAAAGGTGAAAACTGAACCTTGTGAAATTACTATGTATCAATTTTATGAATATATGCAAGAGGCCAGAAGAAGGAACTATCTTCCCTACGGTACGAGAATGATAGAAACGGCAAACGTAACGATTTGCGATTACTATAACAATGAGCCGATTCACCTGCATTATGCTTTAAGCGAAAAGATTATCTCGGAGAATCCTAAAAAAGAAAAGCCGATGTATGATAAGAGCCTGCTAAACGAACTTTCTAATATAGAGTCCCATAAAAATACATCCGATTTTAAGGGAAATATGGTTCACTACTTTATTTCAGGCAGAAGTGCGGAGGCGGCAGAGGATATGACGGAAACCCTTATGCAGAGGTTGGCGGAGGCTGGTCGTTTAAGCGGCAGACGTATGGAGATCATCAGCGAAGTAGAGCCGGATGTGTATAGAGTTGACAACCATCTGGAAGAGCTGATTGAGAATAATTATGGTGGTGTGATCGTGATGGATTTGTCCGAAAAATTCGGTTATGATCCGGTGGATTACGGAATGACTTGTGAATATATTGAAAAATTAGTGAAGAAGTATAGAAACGACTGCCTTTTTGTGTTTACTTACAACATAGAAAAGCCGGGTTTTGCTTACCGGCTTTTATCTTTGGTTCAAAAACGTTTGCAAAGGAACGGGAAAATAAGTGGTAAAGCGTGGGTGGGTGTGGTATGATGGAAGAGTAGTTGGTGGCGTGTGGCGGGGAGGGGGACAATGAAACGAGAGTTTGGAATGCAGAAGAGGAGAATAGTGTATGGGTAAACGGGAAAATCAAAGTATTTTAGAAAGTTTTTTAAAGGAAAAGAAACCGGAAGAATATGATTTCAAATTGGAAATGAAAAAATATTATGGGAAATATAATGAGAACTATAAAAAGAAAAATAGTAAAGAAAAAAGACCTCATGAAGAAATACTTGATGAAATAGAAAAGAAAATTGAAGGCGAGGAAAATTTCGTTAAGAGATGGTTTGCATATAGAACTCTGGAAGAAAAAATGAACGGTAAAAAGTATATTATGTTTGATTGTGATAATTCTAATGATACATGCGAATTAACCAAATCAATTTATTATTTCCTTTGGGGATGGGAAAAGGGAAAGAAAGCAAGAAATTATTTTGGTAAGCTTCTGATTTTGCCGAAAAACAATCTGCCGCAAGGTGATTCATCAAAATACGATATAAACATTGATTTTGGCGGCGATACCATGAATTCTTTGGGGACTACTTTGATAGAGTATATGAATACAGTTGATAGAAAACATCGAAAAAGTGTGAAAGATTGCGAAAATGATTTGGATTCAGTAAGTGGTGAAGAGTGTCTGAATAATTTTGCAAAGTATACAAGCTGCATAGGTAATTTTGTTTTAGTACCAGCTGGATTCAATGGGCATAGGGGAATTCATCCGTATATCAAAGATTATTGGGATTTGTCACTGGACTATCTGGCATATACGGAAAAGAATGTGTGGTTGCCAACTGGAAAAGAACCAATGGTGCAAGAAAATGCAAGAGATAATAAAGCGTTTGTCAAATATATTAATATGTTTTTTTTGTGGGATTATGTTGACGAAGACTATGAGGTGCGGTCGTTATTTGCCAGCCATAAAAATAAACTAGG
>CAYNOE010000526.1:0-1874 GCA_964398745.1 uncultured Lachnobacterium sp. | reverse complement strand
TTATCTGGAATTGTTAAAGGATATGGACAATTCCGCTGTTTTAGGCGGTGTCAGGTCTGTGTTGACAGCCTTGATAAGAAAAAATCTGTTGTTAGCCGTGGGCTCTGCAAGTAAAAATGCTCCGGTTATTTTACAGAAAACGGGCCTTTTGCCGTACTTAAACCAGGTAAGCTGCGGCCTTGATACCACAAAATCAAAACCGGACCCGGAAGTTTTCCTGATTGCAGCAGAAAAGATGGGATTATTGCCGGAAGAGTGTCTGGTTGTGGAGGATTCCGCAGCAGGAATTGAAGCGGCAGCTGCCGGAGGGATGTTTTCCCTTGCGGTAGGTCCTTTCCATGCATCGCTGGCTGCTGATTTCTCGGCGCCCAGTCTGGCAGCCGTTACGGATTGGGAATCTATACTGGCATAGGATGGAGGATTGTGATGAAAAAAAAGGGAATATTACAGTATTTGTGCATTGCGGCGCTGGCCGGCTTATCCGTCTGTGCGGTGTTTGTAATTCACAGGAATTTGAACGAAAAGAAAATGCAGGCTGCGCTTGCCCAGGCGGAAATAATTTTATATGATGGCCCGGCTTCCCTCAGGGATGCGACGGAAGAAGATTTGAAAAATGCATCGGAAGCAGGCAGGGACATTTCGCTGCTGCACTGTACGGATACATTTGTGACGGTGAACGGAGCGGACTGCTATGTATATGATACAAATGTAAATCATACAAGGCAGTGGGTGAGCAATTACCGTCCGCCCATGTCAAGAACACCGATTACCTATTTTGATTTTTCGGGTACAGTGGAAATCCAGGTTACGGTACCGAATATAGAACTGGAAAGCGTAAAAATAAGCCCTCTGTCTTATGACCTGGAGCCTGAAATTGACAAGGAAGCCCATACGGTTACATTCAGGGTGGATACGCCGGATACATACACAATACAGTTTAACGACAGCCCCCAGCGGGCACTGCATATTTTTGCCAATGCCATTGAACTGGATTTGCCGGATTTTGACGACCCGAATGTGATTTACATCGGTCCCGGTGAATGGGATATTGAGTCCATTATGTTAAAGAAGGGGCAGACGCTTTATCTTGCAGGCGGAAGTGTGGTGCACGGTATTGTAAATGCCAATTTTGAAAGGGATATTACGGTGCGCGGGCATGGTATTTTAGACTGCTCCCATCTGGAAGGCTGGCAGGGAAGAACCGCCTATATCCCGCTTAAGTTTGACCATTGCAGGAATGTGGTGATTAAGGACATTATCGTGCTCAATGCCAATGCATGGGCATGTCAGGCATATGACTCCACGGACGGCGTGATTGACGGGGTGAAAATTATTACGGCCCGTCCTAACGGGGATGGTATCAGTCTGCAGTCCTGTCAGAATTATGAGGTGAAAAATTGTTTTGTCAGAAGCTGGGATGATTCCCTTGTAGTGAAAAATTATGACGTAAACAGCTTGGACATAACATTTTCCCATATGCAGCTTTGGACCGACTTTGCGCAGTCCATGGAAGTCGGATATGAAACGAACAAGGGAAACAAGGAAGATTCTTCTATAACTAACATTGTTTTCTCAGACATTACGGTGTTGAACAATTTTCACAAACCGGTTATTTCCGTGCACAATGGAGACGATGCATTGCTCGATAATATCGTGTTTAAGGACATTGTTGTGGAACACGAAGAAGTAGGCAGCGGAGACGCGGATGAAATGCCTTATCTGATTGATATCAATATCATGCAGAGCAGTAACTGGTCGACCACGAAAGATCGTGGAAAAATACAAAATGTGACAATAGATAATGTTACGTTTTTGGATGGTCTGGAAAATGCTTCCCGGATACAAGGATTTGATGCAGAGCATAAAGTGGAAAA
>CAYNOE010000525.1:0-1877 GCA_964398745.1 uncultured Lachnobacterium sp. | reverse complement strand
CAGATTTGTCAAGGTTAAAAACAAAAATTACAGATTATTGAAATTTTACGACTTTTTTGTTATAATGGGGAAAATTTGATGAAAACGAGGAGGCGCAGCCATGGAAGCAGCAAACAGCACGGAAACAATGAAGGATTACGAAAAGGAACTGGAACGTTCCTTCCGCACCATCAGGGAAGGAGACATCATAAAAGGAACTGTAATTGCCGTTTCCGAGGAGGACGTGACATTAGACCTTGCCTATTACACGCAGGGAATTATTAAGGCGGAAAATTTAAGCAATGATCCGGATTTCAACCCGAAGGAGCAGATACAGCCGGGAGAGGAAATTGAGGCGACCGTCATAAAAACAGATGATGGAAACGGCAATATTGAGCTTTCTAAAAAGGAAGCCAATGATATCCTTGCATGGGACAAACTGCAGGAGATGATGGAGCAGGAAACCGTGGTGACGGTCCGGATTAAGGAAAGCGTACCGGCAGGCGTGGTAACCTTTCTGGAGGGAATCCGGGCATTCATTCCGGCATCCCAGATTTCCGCCGATTATGTGGAAAATACCGCTGACTGGGTTGGAAAGGAAATAAGGGCAGAGGTCATCACAGTGGACAAAGAAAAGGACAAGCTTGTTCTTTCCGGTAAAAAGGTTGCCAGAAAGGAACAGGAAGAGGAAAGGAACCATAAGATTGCCATGCTTGTTCCAGGAACTGTTGTGGAGGGCACGGTGGAAAGCATTATGCCTTATGGAGCGTTTGTAAGCCTTGGAAATGGAATCAGCGGGCTTGTGCATATTTCACAGATCAGCCAGAAGCGTATTGCATCTGTTCATGAGGTGTTAAAGGAAGGCCAGAAGGTGAAGGCAAAAATTTTAAATACGAATGACGGAAAAGTGAGCCTGAGCATGAAAGCGCTGGAGGATATCATGGAAAATACGAAAGCGGATGATACGGCAGAAGCGCAGGAATATTCGTCAGGTGAAAGCGCATCCACCAGTCTGGGGGATTTGCTGGCAAAATTCAAATTATAGTATAAGGTTCATTATAAAACGGTGCATAGGTTGTCCTATACACCGTTTTTATAATAATTCATTACTTTTTTGACATAATTCTGGGTTTCCTTGAATGGAGGAATCCCGCCGTACTTGTCCACATTGCCGCCGCCGGCATTATAGGCAGCGAGTGCAAGGGAAATGTCCCCGTTGTACTTTTTGATGTTGGACGCAATCAGTTTTGCGCCTCCCATAATATTTTCGTATGCATTGTAAGCATTGGAAACACCAAGGGATTTGGCAGTGGAAGGCATGAGCTGCATGACGCCTATTGCGCCCGCAGAGCTTACCGCGCCTGCGTTAAAACCGGATTCCGCCTTGGCGATTGCCTTAAGCAGGTTGATATCCACATTGTATTTTTCAGAGGCTTCCTTAAAATAGCTTTCAAGGTTGTCCGGACAGCTTATGCCGCCGGAAGAAGCCTGCTGTGTGCTGTCTGCTGCCCTGGTGGAATCTCCGGTCAAAGGATTAAAACCTAACAGTCTCTGGACGGTTTCCATGGATACATATCCGCTGTCCTCCGCGCGGAGCAGCGCATCCACTGCAAGCGCCTGCTGCATCCGTTCCACTTTTGACAGAACCTCCTTAAAACTCTGGATGGTTTCTTCTGTATTTGTAACAGAAGGCTGCGGAGCCGGCTTTATCGATTCTTCGATTTTGGCTGTCTGTGCTTTATTAATATAAGGTAAAACAGTTACGCTCATTATCGTTCTCCTGACTGCGGCATTCATAACCGCCAATGATAACTGTATTCTAACACATGTCCCCAAAAAAATAAAGGGGAAAACATGAAAATTGCTTGAATTTGCCGGATAATTGTTGTAGAGTAGGT
>CAYNOE010000524.1:0-1879 GCA_964398745.1 uncultured Lachnobacterium sp. | reverse complement strand
TAAAAAAAGAATACATAATCGGAAAGATTTCAGCACGTTTTTGGCCAATAAACAAACTGAAATTTTATTGAGAGCAAGAGTTCTTTTTTTTGAAAAAATGTAAATTTGATTGACAGAAAAGAAGCCAAGACTATATAATAAATATATAATAGGAGGCTGTAAAGTCATGGATAAAAATAGAGGTTTGATTATTGCGACGATATTATTATTTATATTTGGAACCGGTACATTTGTTTTTGCCAACCCAAGTGAGGAAGATTATACAAATTATGGAACAAGTGGTTCTGGAACAGGCCAAACCACAACAAAAACAGAAGAAGATAAAACAAAAACAAATACTACGCAGAATAACTCTAATCAACCACTAGAAAATAATGAAAATGAGGATACAACAACGTCAAATACAAATCAAAATCTTGAAAATAACCAAGCGACAACAAATAATAACAATCCAACAACAAATAATACAACGAATACAGGAAATAAAAACAATAATATTTTTAATACTGGAAATATAAATGCTAATAGACCAAGCAATAATAGTGGAAATAATTCTCCTACGAATGACAATAATAATGAGAACAAAGAAGAAAACGATAACCAAACAGAGAATAATAAACCACAAATTCCTGAAAATCCTGGAAATAATAACGAAGAAGAAACCAATAAGCCAACGGACCCAGATAATGATAATAAAGGCGAAAATAATAATGAAAATGGAAACAACAATGATAATAAACAACCTGAAGAAAACCCAGCTTACGAACCTTTTGTATTCGTTCCAAATGGAACATTCCATCAAGAAACAATAGTTATTGATGACCCCAATTATGACCATATGGAAGTTTATAATTCTATTTCTAAAAAAACAAAATTAGTTGAGGAAAAAACCTATAAAATTAATGTTAAAAATATCATGTATTATTTTACAGTGTATTATAAAGACGGAAAAGTTAAAAATTATAAAATGTTTCATAGAGAAAGTGAAAATTAATAAACAACATAGAATAGAGTTAGTAAAATGGCATATATAAAATTTAAAGAATTAACAAAATATTTTGATTTTAAAGAAGAGATATTAGAGACAGAAACTTTGCCAGAATATGTAAAAGAATACGTTTATGAAAATGAAAAAATAGTACTTGCCTATAAAAATAGCAAAGACTATGCAGTATTTACAAATAAGAGAATGTTGCTTTTTGATAGAGACCCTTTAGCAGTTTATTATAAAAAAGTACATGTTGTCCCTTATCGCTCTATATCTACCAGCGCCATTAACTATATGCCTGGAAAAGTAGAACTATTATTCAGTTTAGATAGCAGTTATCAATTACATATTAACTTTGTAGGAATGAACCATCAAAAAAAAGAAAACCTAAAACAAGTATTTCGTTTAATGATGCGTCCAGAATGAAAAGACCAAAAAGTCTTTTTTCTTTTGTTTAAAAGAGAATAATTAAATAGAGAACTTCACAACCTAATAAGGGTGATGCCTTTTGAGTTTATGGGAAAAATACCAAAGTGAAAAAAGATTTGATAAATTAGATAAAGATATTGAAATAGATACTTTAATCATTGGGGGAGGAATAGCAGGCTTAACAACGCTTTATTATTTAAAAGACCAAGAAGGAGTTTGTTTGGTAGATGCCAGTAGAATAGGAGAAGGAATAACTAAAAATACCACTGGAAAATTAACGTATTTACAAGGAGCTATCTATACAGATTTAGAAAAGAATAGAAACAAAGAAATAGCCATTCAATACCTAAATTCTCAAAAATATGCAATTTCTCTCATCAAAGAAATCATTGAAAAAGAAAAAATAAATTGTGATTTAGAAAAAGTAGATTCCTATATTTTTACCAATAAAGAAAAAAAATT
>CAYNOE010000523.1:0-1879 GCA_964398745.1 uncultured Lachnobacterium sp. | reverse complement strand
AATCTTTTAAAAGGATTAATACAAAGAGTTATGTGGATTGAATTACCAGATGGGACAGAAACTACTGTTAATTGGGTATCTAAAGTCTGGACAAATAAAAGAAGTGGTAAAGCACGTATAAGGATTGATGAAGATATAGCTCCATATTTATTTGAATTGCGGGAAAAGTTTGTGTCATATGGATTATTAAATATATTGGCAATGAAAAGCCAGTATTCAATAAGATTGTATGAATTATTCAAGTCTTATGCTTATCGTGGTGTTAAAGTATTTGATATTGGTGAATTAAAACGTTTGCTTATGGTTAATGATATAAAGTCATATGAACGTTATCCAGATTTCAGGCGCAAAGTATTAGATATATCTCAAAATGAAATAAACAGATTAACGGACTTAAATATATCATATGAGCCAATTACTAAAGGGCGCAAGGTAATCAAAATAAAATTTGTTATACAACATAAAGACATTATGGAACGTTTGTCAGCGGAACAAACCGTTAATAATGAGTTAGACAAGGAGTAGTTTATTTCTGGTTTTTGGGTTTCCGATAGTGAACCAGGGACAGAAATTATTACATAAAAACCAGGTATCTGTTACATAGATATCTGGACAATACTGGAAAAATACCAGGAAAAGGAGAATAACATATTTGGGAAAAGAAAATACTGTTACAAAGGAATACATACGGAACCCGGAAATTTTTGCAGATGCTTTTAACAAGTTCCTCTATAATGGCAGGCAGGTAATAAAACCAGAAAGCCTGGCAGAACTTGATACAACAGAGATTGCACTGCCTTATGGGGAAAGTGGTGCAGCCGTCCCTGGACAGAAATACAGGGATGTGTTAAAGCTTGCAATGACAGACGGGCATGTGGCATACTGTATATTGGGGATTGAGAACCGGAGTGGCATAAATTATGCAATGCCTGTCAAAAATATGGTATATGATGCCATGCAGCTGTCATACCAGGTAACAAAGGCAGCACAGTCACACAAAAATAAAGAAGGAAGCAGGAAAGACAAACCATCCCCACAGGAATATCTAAGCGGATTTTATAAGACAGACAAACTTATCCCTGTAATTACACTGGTCATATTCTGGGGAGCAGAAAAATGGGATGCGCCATTGTCACTAAGGGAAATGTATGCCACAACTGATGAAACTGTTATGAAATATGCACCTGATTATAAAATTAATTTAATCGCACCAGAACAGATGACAGAGGAAGAAATAGGGGAGTTTACAACGAGCCTGAAAGAAGTAATGCTGTACATAAAATATTCACAGGATAAAACTAAATTACAGGAAGTAACACAGGCAAATGAAGGGTTTAAGAGTTTAGACAGGCAGGCAGCAGAGGTAATCAATGTTACAACTAACTCCAGACTGAAATATCCAGAAGGAAAGGAGAGGATAGATATGTGTGTTGCAATAGAAGAAATGAGAATGGACAGCAGAATTGAGGGTGAACTTAAAGGGTCTATAAAAACATATAAAGAAGTTGGCTTTTCATTACAGGAAACGATTCAGCGTATTGCTGGCAACTATAATCTTCCCATACAAGAGTCAGAAGAAAAAGTAATGAAATACTGGAAAGAATAGTATATAAATAATAATTAAGAAGCATGGAAGTTGTCTATATGGCAGCTTCTTTTTTGTTGCTGATATTATGTACTGGAAAGCATTATTACATAAAAAACAAATAAATATTATATAGACAAATACTGCCGCAACATTGGAAAAATATAAAAATACAATTATATATTATATCAGTGAATAATGGGATGTACATATGTACATCCCATTTATTTCTGGAAAATACAAGGAAAGGAGCGTTACTGGCATAGTAAAAAATTTATTAATTAATTAAAGAGG
>CAYNOE010000522.1:0-1883 GCA_964398745.1 uncultured Lachnobacterium sp. | reverse complement strand
ATTTCCATTTTGATTTTTAAAAATTCCATGTATTTTTGTGCTGGTTTTAACATTCCTGTTTTCTCCTTTCTTTTTTCAGCAGTTCCCCAGGAGATGCCGTTGTTTCTTTTTCCCTCACTTTCCGCATTTTCAGATACACGCTCCACCCTGTATAATCGTTGTATTGAAAATCTATCTTTGCAGGCTCATACCCCTTATATGCCTTTCTCCAGTATTCTTTATCTTCCGGGGTCTTTGCCAATGTGCAAACCTTTCTGTAACTGTATTTGCTGTCGTTTTTCCTTACCTTTGGTTTTTTCAGATTCATAGAGGTACTCCACTTCTTGCACCCCTTTTTACGCTTGTTTATGTAATTTACCAGCCCCTCTATACCGTTCTCATTAGGCTGTAGCCTGTCGCAATTCACAAACCCCAAGTAGTCTACATTTTTCCTGTATTCCGGGTCTTTTGCCTTTTTCCAGTTAATCCGGGTCTTACTCCACATCAACTCCAAATCATCACGGCTTAAACCGCCATTTATGATAATATGGTGGTGTATCCTTACCGCCTTGGTGCTTTTATCCTCTGTCCCCTCTAATGCCAGCTGCTTCCCCTCTTCATCTTCCGGGGTGTACTCTGTCACAAGCATATACTTTAAATCCTGCCCCGTTTCCCTCTTCATCTTCCTTTTTACCTTGTTCAGAAAGTTATGCGCGTTCCTTTCCGCTTTCTCCAGGGTGATGGGTAAATGCTTTTCATTGTACGTTGCTGATATGTGTAAATCATCTTCCCCAAAATTAGTATTGGCTATCTGCACAAACCGCCTTTTGCTTCTCTTATCATTCAAATTTTTCTGCTGCTCGCTGCTCTTTCCCCTTTTTTTCTTCCCCGCTTCCGGCTTATTGGTTACATGGACTATATCAACCTCCAAATATTCCTCTCCGCAATATATCTTTTTCTCCCTTACAAAACTTTTCCTCATACCATCATTCTCCTTATACCATCCCTGCATAAGGTACACCAGCCAAAGCATATACTTACTCAACTGTATATACGCATGATATGCTTATGTAAGTACACACTGTAAGTTATGCCTTAGATGTTAATACCCCATACAAGGTCCGGAACGTGCCGCCTTTTAAGCCTTCCGGCACGTTTCTTCCGGCTCGTTTGTTGACTTTTAACGCGCCCTATAGTATAATTTGAATAGGTGTAATTATTGCTATAAGGCAGTAATGAAAAGGCGTTTGCATCACTACGCAAGCGCCTTTTCTTTTTGTTCCCCTTTCCGGTATACCTTGGTTGCAAAATCCGCCGCCCAATATCCCCCGCAGCCTTTATGTTTTGCCATATACGCACAGCTAAGCGTTGTATGACCGCATTTAAGGCATGTCAGCTTCAGGAACGGATACGGTGTTTCCATCACATCCAGCGCGGGCAGATAAGGTATTTCCCTTTCCGTATCAACGCAGTACCTTATGCCCTCTACAAAATCGGGAAAATCTATCATGTTGCCGATTACCTTTATGTCCTGCGCCTGCAGTTCCTTAATCCCTAAAATCTCGCCGTTTATTATGTCTACCGCTGTTTCCATATCCTGTATGATGAAATAGCCTATTTCCTTTTCTGTTTCGTATAGCAGTATGTCACTTTCAAAAATCCCACGTTTCCGGCAGTCTGCCGCCCCCGTATCCCTGCACAGCGTTTCCGTGCTTACCTCGTACACATTTGCACCCGGATAACCGCCCTTGTCTATGTAGTGGCCTGCCGGACGTTTCGCCCCATCCGCCGGCCTGACCGGCGGCTGTGTGATGTATTTGCCATATACCCATACCGGGCATGGCGTGTTACTGCTTTTTGCCCTTGCTTCCACTTTCATGCACCTCCCTTTCCGCAACCGTACC
>CAYNOE010000521.1:0-1887 GCA_964398745.1 uncultured Lachnobacterium sp. | reverse complement strand
AGAGAACAGAAAAGGATAGCATGTATGAACTGTCCGCAAAAAATGACCGACTGACATTGAACAACAGGAAGGTCGTATTTTACGACAGGGCAATATGAATGATAAGGTCAAGATTTTCCGGTATGTGACGGAAGGCACCTTCGACAGCTATTCATGGCAGCTCATTGAGAACAAGCAGAAGTTTATCGGGCAGATCATGACGAGCAAGTCCCCGGTACGTTCCTGTGAGGACATTGACGAAGCGGCGCTCTCTTATGCAGAGGTCAAAGCACTTGCAACCGGAAATCCGTACATTAAGGAGAAGATGGACTTGGATATACAGGTGTCAAAGCTGAAGCTCTTAAAAGCGAACCACACAAGCCAGCGTTACCGTCTGGAGGACAATATCGCAAAGCATTACCCGCTGCAGATCACAGCCTTAAAAGAAAGGCTTGAGGGATACCGGGCGGACATTCAGACCTATGCGGCGCATAAGCCTGTGGATAAGGACGCTTTTTCCATGAAGATAGGCAACCGTACCTATACGGACAAAAAGGAAGCGGGTGCGGCGTTGATTGATATGTGCCGGAGTGCCAAACAGCCAAACATGGCAGTCACAATCGGGGAATATCAGGGCTTTAAGATGAGCGTGTCCTTTGACTCGTTCTTCTCCAAGTTTACGATCAGCTTAAAAGGGAGTCTTAGCCATGAGGTGGAAATTGGAGCCGATCCGCTTGGAAATCTGCAAAGACTTTCCAATGCGTTAGAGGGAATGACCGGGAAAATGGCAGACGTGGAGCAGAAGCTTTCCAACGTGGAACATCAGCTTGAAACCGCAAAGGTGGAAGTCACAAAACCTTTTGCACAGGAGCAGGAACTGGCGGAGAAGCTAGAGCGCCTTGCAGAGTTAAATGCACTTCTTAATATGGACGAAAAGGGCGATAATGCGTTGGATATGGGAGATGATGAGCCGGATGACGAAACCGGAGAGCAGAGCGCACAGACGCAGGAGGGTGAGCCGGACAGGGCGGAAGATATACGGGCGGTGGCTGAGGAACCGCTAAAGCCTGTTGCAGGTTTTTTGATGTCGGAGCGTATCGCAGAGCATGACAAGGAGCGGATGTTAGCAGACGGTTCCAGAGGGCGGGTATCTGTCAAGGAGAAACTTGCCGAGATGAAAGCTAGGTTAGGCAAGGATAAGGTGGATGTGCAAAAAACATCGGAAAAGTCAAATATAGAAAAAATAAAAATTAAAGAAGAAAGTTTATAGGAAAGAGAAGGGCAGTCAGATGAGGCTGTCCTTCATTATTAGTGTAAAAAATAAAAATTGTATATAATTGACGAAATTGGGATTTATTTATGTACGTAGATTTGGTATAATTGAACATATGTTATTTTGTGATGAAAGAAGGGGTAGCATGTGCATTAATACTGAATTAGAAAAAGACAATTGGGATGCAACAAATAGTTGGAGTGGCTATAATTATCAAGGCAAAATAGCCTTGTTTGTGGTGTTAAAGAAAATAAATGAATTGCTTTCTATGGGGAAAATGGATGAAATAGAGAAATATAGTGTAGAATTGGAATGGTTGGAAGATTTTTCAATATTGTATAAAGGTGATGATGGTGTTCAATACAAGACTATTCATCAGGTAAAAGCCAAAGATAAGCACAACATTACTGATTATGAAGATGCCTTGGTAAAACTATATTACAAGATTGTTAATTACAAAACTATTGAATATGCATATTTGCATGTGTGTAAGTCAATTAGCTATAACGAAGATGAATGGAATGATAAAGTTAAAGGATTAGTACTGAATTGTAGACAGATAAAGGCGTTGCAAGATAGTATTATTTCTTATAAGAGCAGTCCGATGAAAAAAGAGGAAGTAGAAAAAATATATA
>CAYNOE010000520.1:0-1889 GCA_964398745.1 uncultured Lachnobacterium sp. | reverse complement strand
TGACACCAGGGCATCCTAAAAATATAATGGAAGTAGGCATTATGAAGCATAAGAAGATGGAAAGGCAGGACTGCCATGGTTAATGATAACATTACAGATGAGCAGGTTGTACAGCGTGCAAATGCAGCGGTAAAGCTTGAGCTTGAAAAGTTAAAAGTGCTGGATGTACCGATTTATGTATATGACCGAAAAAGACATGCAGTAATCAGGCAAAACAGTGATGGTACGGAAGTTGTGGCTGGAGAGTGTCTGAAGAAAGGACATTATAGTGAGCGTGTTGCAGAGAAAACCTGAAATTGTTGTGTTTGCCGGGCCGAATGGCTCTGGGAAAAGTACGCTGACATGTTGCTAAAGCCTGCAATGGACTACATTAATGCCGATGAAATCAAGAAGAATTTAAATTGTTCTGATTTGGAAGCAGCAGAGCAGGCTGAAAAACAGAGGGAAACACATTTACAGAATATGGAGGAGTTTTGTTTTGAAACAGTAATGTCTACAGACAGAAATATAAAATTGCTGGAAAAAGCAAAAGAAAAAGGATATTTTATTCGATGCTATTATGTTTTGACAGCAGATCCATCAATTAATATTTTCAGGATTCAGACGAGAGTGGATATGGGCGGACATGACGTTCCGAAAGATAAGATTATTAGTCGTTATGGAAAAGCAATGAAACTTGTTAAAAGGGTAGTTGCGGTCTGTGATATATGTCATATTTATGATAATTCAGAGGATGTCCCATACCGGATTTACAAAAAAAGGAAGGATCAATCTTATTTTGATGTGTGTGAAGACTGGGTGCAGGAAGATATTTTCTTACTGACAGGCGATAGAAATGCAGTAAAAAGTGATTTGAACAGTGAAAAGGGGATATATTTGGGAGAAGAAAAAGGAATGTCTGACCTTGGAGCAAACAAAAGGGATACCAAGGTGGGAATCACGGATATTGCAATTGACAGGGTACCGTTTATAAGGTACAGGGAGATACCGGAAGAACACTATGAGACCTTACAGCTTCTGGCGAAAGAAGTTTTAAGGATATCAAGAAATGAAAATGAAGGGAACGAAATCGCCATTGCCTATGATTTGGACAGCCCGCAAAGGCTGCTGGATGGAGACCGGTATGTGGCGTGGGCATAACCACCCGAATCTTTCAAAAGTATCGCTGGAAGATGTGATGTTTATGTTCCGGGTTCCGACGGTGAAAATGATTGTTGCAGTCACAAATCAGGGAGGAATTGGTTATATTGTAAAGACCGGAAAATATGAGGAGAAAATCCTTGAGGCCTATAAATTAATGGAAGAAGCCGTTATCCGGAGCAACGCGGCAAAAAACCTGAAACAGAAGCAGGAAGCATGTGACTTTTTTTTGAACAACTGTCATAAGGCGGGGCTGGTTTATGAAGATCACTGAATGGAGGCGGAGAGTATGGGAGAACATAAATGTGTCTTAAGTGAAAAACCGGATGCGCTGGATGGAGCCCTTGAGTGGCTTCGGTCTGAGATTAACCGGATTGAAGGAGAAAACAAGGCAAGAGTTACACAGGAACTGGAAGATGCAGTTCGGCCGCTTGTCCTGAAAATTGCAGGAAAGAAGGGTATGGTGAAACCATGACTGCCGCAGACCGGTTTGTGAATGCTGATAGCTCCTGCAGGCCATCACAACGAAAACCTCTGGATTATAGCCTGCAGGGGACATTATATTGATTAAAAGTAACTATTCAGAACCCCGCCCCATACATTCGCAAAACCGCACGACCAGTCGTGCTTTCCCGTTACTTCGTAACTAATTTTGCTCATATATGGGGCGGTGGCTCTATTCGAGCCACCCTGAAATAAGATAAACAGACTCTTACATGCAGGCATGACGATTCTGCTTATCTTATTCC
>CAYNOE010000519.1:902-1893 GCA_964398745.1 uncultured Lachnobacterium sp. | reverse complement strand
AACAAGTGTTACTACGTTATCAGAAGATATAAGGCTAGTAAATAAAGCATATGGAGGAAGTGAAACATGTACAAGTAGTTGTGCAGGTTTAAAAACATATAGACCAAGCGGAACAGGTGGTACGTATTACTGGTTGGCTTCCCGCATGTATGTCTCCGGTAACTATTACGGTCGTGCCGTTCTCGCTGATGGCACCTTGTACTACAGCGTCATGAGGTTCAGTGACGGCGATGATTGTGCCAGCAATAGGGGTATTCGTCCTGTCGTCACTCTAAAATCTGGGCTCACTGCAACAGAAGGAAGTAAGAATGGTAAAAAGCTTTGGACTATCAATTAAGGAGGAGAGAAAGAATAAGTCGACGTAATACATATATAAAATTTAGGTATTATACGTCGACCGGAGTAAATCAGTTATAAACAATATATTGTTTATATAAATAAAAAAACTACTTATAATCCTATGGTATCTAAAAATAGAATAAGTAGTTTTTTATATTTTAAAAGGTTTTTTCAGAGTAAGAATGACTATAATTTATTTTTTCATCAAATTCGACATAGTTTAAATAAATCATTCTAAGTAAGAACCATTTACCGGTGTTGGGGTCACTTAATATTAAGTGATCTTTGCCGGCTTCTTCAATTAGGCCAATATATATTCTATCACGCCATTCGTTAGAATCGGGATAAGACATATATACTTTTACTTTCTTACCTTTGTTTAATCTCAAAATGTTTTCAATATAACTTTGTTCCATATCTAAATCGGGATTATAACTTATATTTCCGGGAGGGGTAGAAGGCATATAATTTTGCTCAGTTGCTCCTGGAAATGTGGGATTTTGATAATAACTACCATTCATTTAAAAATTCACCTCTAATAATAAATATGATAAAAGTTTTAAATTATGTTAAAATAAATAATATAGAGGGTGATTAAAGAATGGATATAGATTTAAAGTTAATTAAATTAAGTAAAGATACATCTAATCCT
>CAYNOE010000519.1:0-892 GCA_964398745.1 uncultured Lachnobacterium sp. | reverse complement strand
ATTAAAGAGATAGTTTTTAAAAAGAATTTTTTTATACGGAGTATAGTTTTAATACTTAGTGTATTTTTACTGGCTTTAAATTATAATTTGTTTTTAGTTCCTAATAACTTTGTTATTGGGGGTACTAGTGGTATTGCAACAATACTTTATTCTTTAACTGGTTTAAGTCCCTCAATCTTTATTGGTATTACAAGTATTATACTTATAATCCTAGCTTTTATATTTTTAGGTTTTAAAGAAACGAAAAGATGTGTAGTTGGTTCAATAATGTATCCGTTTTTTGTATCGTTAACTAGTCCAATAGCTAATAAATTAAGTATGTATTTAGAATTAGATAGTATGATTGTTATAGTGTTAATTTCGGGAATATTATGTGGGGTTGCTAATGGTTTTATTTATAAGACGGGATTTAATACCGGTGGGGCGGATATCTTAATGAAGATAGTTAATAAATATGGCCATATTCCCGAAGGTAAAGCCGTTTTTTCGATTAATTTAGTTATTATGATATTTAGTTTTTTAATATTTGGGGTGGAGAAGTTTATATATTCGGTAATTATCTTATCTATAAATACTTTTTTAATAGATAAGATATTAATTGGGATATCAAATAGTAAAATGTTTTTTATCTATTCTAAAGAAGAAGATAAAGTTAAAGAGTTTATTATGGAGGAATTAAAGACGGGGGTAACGATATTAGATGCTAAAGGCGGCTATAGTGGAGAAAAGAGTCATGTTTTAATGTGTGTAGTTCCGAATAATGATTATTATTTATTTAAAGAAACAGTTTTAGAAATTGATAAAGATGCTTTTTTTGTTATAAGTGACTGTTATGAAGTTACTGGGGGAGTTCGTAAAGAAAAAAGAATAATGAAAGGTATATAGTTTTAAT
>CAYNOE010000518.1:0-1909 GCA_964398745.1 uncultured Lachnobacterium sp. | reverse complement strand
CCGGAATGACAGACGAGAGCAGAATCCGGGGATGAATAAACCCAAAGGAAACCGGCGTTAAAATCCGGTCCGATTTTTTAAGCGACACCCATCCGGGAATACGGGCAAGTGTCCGCAACTCATTTTCTTCTTTGGGGGAAAGGGGAAGCGCCTCTTTTATTTTCCCACACTCCTTCCGGTAGCGGTATGCAAAAACCACAGACCAGACAGCCATTCCCAAAATCCAGAGTAAAAACAAAATGTTTTGAACTTCAAAATGTCCGGACGGGGGTTTTGCTTTCTGAATTTCGCTTCCGTAAAACACAAGGGCACTGTTTCCCGCGTTTCGTATGGCTGTCGTCACATGGCCTGCGGGCAGCCGTACCGGAATACTGACCGGAAGCAGCAGCCGCAAAAGTGCGATATCCCATAACAGCACAAACAGCCTTTTTGGAAGCTTCTGCACTGTAAAAAAGCGAAGAACCAGAATCAGGAAAATTAAAATTCCGCCGGAAATACTCATTCTTGTCAGCATAATAACCCTCACTTTAATCTGTTCACAAGTTCCTTAAGCTCTCTGATTTCCTCCTCTGTCAGGGAATTGTCAGACAGAAACGCTGCAAAAAATTGCTGTTTGCTGCCGTCAAACATCTTGTCAATCAGCTCCTTTGTTTCATATGTCTGGACGTCTTCCCTGGAAATTAAAGCCCTGCAGGTGAATTTAGGTTCCAGCCGCTCCACAGCTCCTTTTTCCATGCATTTTTTGATTACCGTGTAAGTCGTGTTCCGGTTCCAGCCGGTTTCTTTCTGTAAGATTTTCGCAATTTCCCCGGCCGGTAAATCACCTTCTTTCCACAGTGTTTCCATTACTTTCAGCTCGGAATCAAATAACTTTACGCGCATAAGTTACCTCCTTAATGTCTGTCTGTGCCATGGTGTGAAATTGTCTGACACAGGCAAAAATGACTATTGCAATAGTATTTACACTCTTATACTACTGCAATAGTCATTTTTTGTCAACCCTTATTTGATTTTTTAAATTCTCTAATAAAGAGAACGATATAGTTTAAAAAAAGTATCACGATACTTTTTCTATCGCAAATACTTTCTGAAAACACTTTTCTGATACAGATCTATATATCGCTCAAATCCCTCGCTTATATATAATTCGTCAAATCCCATAAACTGATCCAACTTGTTTGAAGCGTCTTTGTGAGGATAAACCTCAACATAGTCGTATCCTTCCTCTTTCGCGTCTGAACATACCGCTTGTAACAATTTGCGTGCGATGCCCTGACGATGATATTCTTCCGCAATCATAAAGCAATATATGGCTTTTACTTTTTCCTCTGCGGAGGATACTGCCCTCTGTATTTCTTGTATTGCATACAAAATTCCTGCACAGTTAAGGCAATCTGCTTTCGTGTTTGCATTGCACCAGCCTATGATCTTATTGTCTGCCAATGCGATATATCCCTTGATAATACCGTTTTGTACATATTCAAACGACATTTTTCTCCGCTGCTCTCTGTCAGGGCGTTCCAGTGTACGGTGGTCTGCACTGCACCAGTTCACGCAATAGCAGGTGTTATCCGGATTATGGTCGTCATGAGGGGTAGTGTCAAAGAAATTCACATAAGCGCAAGCATCTTCCGGTTTTAATTTTCTGATCTCAACATTCATAAAAACACCTCCGTTTTTTCATTCTCCAACGTTGCAAATAGAATTAATCTTATAACGATATAGAGAATATCATAGAATAATGCAAATTCCCAATTTATCCAAATCTGAAAACTGGCATTTAGCAACTACTTAATATCAAAATTTTCTGTTTTCAAATCACAATAATATCTACCACTTGTAGCAGTAAACTCTAAAACACAATAATACGGATCAGTTACACCTTTTTTGTAAAACATTGTATCACCCT
>CAYNOE010000517.1:0-1911 GCA_964398745.1 uncultured Lachnobacterium sp. | reverse complement strand
TGTCTTCGTAGCTCAGCAGGATAGAGCAACCCCCTCCTAAGGGGTAGGTCAGGAGTTCGAATCCCCTCGAGGACACCATTTTGAATACTAAACTCGAACATCCAAAAATTTGAGTTTTAATATATATTGGACAAGGAGGTTTTGCTAATGAAAACATTAAGCGATATAAAAGAAAAAATTGCAGAAATTAAAAATAGTGATTTTAAAGTAGGAGAATTTGAATATTATGATGAAAATCATAAAATATGCAATTTACTTAGAAGTGCTTTAATATGTTGTAATGCAATTGGCTGTATAGATAATATTTCTAAAGAAGAAATTATGGAATTAGAAAAAGAACTTGATGAAGTTATGAAAAACAAATTAAAAGCGTTAAATCCTAATTTTAGTGAATTAATACTTAACAATATGATTAGCACTTATAAAAGAGGCTATATTATTTATCCAATGGATATTTTAGTTATTGATGACGCTGTATTTCATAAAGAAGGAGTATATGATGATTTTGGGAATATTTACAAAGTTAGAACCTTTATGTTTGAAGGTATGAAACCATATTATAATATTTCAGATATGTATTTTATCTTAGATGATTTTGATTTATTGGTATTTCAAAATAAAGAACGATTAACCATAGAAGATGACAAATATACTTCCAAGTTTATAAGTGATAATATCAATTCTATATATAAAGAAAATATTACAAAACCGCTATACGAGCTTAATACTGATACTGTTTATTATGGGTATAATGGACTTGTCAGTGGTGAAATTGGTGGTATAAATGTTTATATTAATATGAAATTTGCTGATATAGGAAGAAGTTTAAAAGCCAAAAGCGAATGTGACATTAAACTATGTATTCAAAATAAAGATGATATAAAACTTTATTATGTACATCAATCTTTTAAAGATGGTGAACCTGTTTGGAGTGTAGTAAAAACTAATAATGAAGTTTGGAGACTTACAGAAGAAGCTTTAAAATTTGAAAATAATGCTACATATAAATTAACAAGAAAAAAATCTGATTTATCTTAAAATGAATTAAATAAAATTTTTAAAAAACTTTAAGGAGATATTAATGGAAAAATATATAATGTTAGAAAATGATTTTTATGAAATATTAATACCAGAATCTTTACAAGAATATGGAAATGAAGTTATAAAATATTCCACAAGCAAATTAAAAGAATTTTTACACTTTTTTAAAACGAATAGTTATGGCAAAAAAATAAAAGGTTCGTTTTTTATATCAAGTAAAGATTTTTTTAATAGAATTAAAAAATTAGCTCCAAATTCTAATCCCCCTAGTTGGGCTAAAGGTTGTTTTTATGGTGGAGAAACGCAAATATTACTTAATCCTCAAAATTTATATGAAACGTTTTATACTCTTGCTCATGAATCATTTCATTTATTGTTCCAAGAGTTTATATATGAAACAAACAATATGGATAGAATAGTTTGGCTAGATGAATCTCTAGCTAGCAATTTTGATGGTACCACTGAAAAATTAATCGAAAATGGTAAATTTTTAGATATTATATTGAATTTAAAAGATAATAAAAAGTTACCAAAAATGAAAGATTTAGATTTTTCTAAAGGAAATATAAAAACTGAATATTATAATGGTTATGATTTATTTAAAGTTGTTGGAAGATATTTAATTGAAACTAAAAATGAAGAAGAACTTTTAAAATATATAAAGGATAAAAATAGAATTATGAATGATGGTAAAAATATATTAGAAGAAAGTATAAAATATTTTTCCAAAAAATATGATTTATCTTAAAATAAATCAATTTAGATAATAAGGAGTAAAAAATGGAATTAGTAAATATAATTTATCGTTATATAAATCGTTTTATTAATAGTGAAGAATTATTAGAATTATTATCAAATATGGATAAAAAT
>CAYNOE010000516.1:0-1912 GCA_964398745.1 uncultured Lachnobacterium sp. | reverse complement strand
AAGGGCGAAAAACCAGGGGTACACGCTTAACCTGAACGGCATTCTGTATATTGAGAGCAGGGGGAAGAAGGTGGAAATCCATACCACGGACATGGAGGACAACATAGAGTCATATGTCACGATGGATGAACTGGAAGGACAGCTTGGGGATGGTTTTTACCGCTGCCACAGGGGATATCTGGTAAATATGGCGCACATAGCGAGATATGACAGTGACAGCATTTTCCTTTCCAGCGGTGAGAAAGTTTACCTGACAAGGAAGAAACACAAGGAGTTTGTAAAGGCGTATATGTGGTATCTGCAGAATGGAGGGGTGTCCTGTGTATGAAGTGGTGAACGGTCTGCTGGAAGTTATTTCTGCCATGTTTCAGGGATACTGCCTGCAGTATTTCTTTGGGGGATTTCTGGAAAGCAGGATACAGAACCGCCATGCAGGATTACTGACTGTGGTTTTGTATGCTGTGCTGAAGACTGGCATTAATCTGGTCCTGCCGTCAGATTATGGGAGTATAAGGATTTTTGCAAAACTGATATTAATCTTATGTATTTTGGCGGTTCTTGCAGTGTGCTGTTATAAGGCAGCTGGGAAAATAAAGGTTTTCCTTGTGGCTGCTTTTCTTGCGGTAAGCGAGATCAGCTTTTTTCTGGCATACAGCATCTGCCTGCTGGGGGGTAATCTGTATTCCTTCTGGGCATGGTGTCTGGAAAAAGGATATATTACATCAGTTGACATTTTTGATGGATTCGTGAAAGCCACTGCATTTGTAATATTAGTAATAATGCATATCATTTTCATAGTATTAATGTTTGGTTCATTGAAAGGCATAATGGAAAGTTTCAGGGAAAAAGATTATGCCATCCACCAGATGGAATTATTGTTTATTTTAACCCCCAGCATGACGGGGGTATTTATCTGCACATTGCTGCGCATGGTTTTAGTTACGATAGAGAACGGAATACCTGTATCCTTATATGACAAATATCCGTCATTGATAATTATGGTGCCGGTTGTTCTTCTGCTGTCCTTTTTTTCTATTTTGTTTGGGGTAAAACTCTTTCAGGACATGATTTACCGGAACAGGGAAAAAAGCAGCCGGATTATTCTGGAAAAACAGGTCAGCAGTTTACAGGAGCATATGGGGGAGATGGAGCGTGTCTATTCCGGGATACGGGGGATGAGGCACGATATGAAGAATACGATCTCCGTCATTATGCAGCTTGCGTCAGAAAAGGAGGATGAACTGCAGACCTATCTGGAGGAACTGAACCAGACCATGGACAGACTGGAGTTCCGTTTTAAGACGGGGAATACGGTTGTGGATACCCTGCTGAATATGAAATACCATGAGGTTACCAGTGCAGTACCGGATTTACGGATGGATGTAGAGGGGCTGCAGTTCGCTGAAAAGTTATTCATTCAAAGTTATGACATTGGCATTATTCTTGGAAATGCACTGGATAACGCAATGGAGGCGTGCCGGAAACTGAAAGCGAAGGAGCCGGATGCAGAGGCTTTTATCCGTATCAGTTCATTCCAGAAGAGGGAACTGTTTTTCCTGAAAGTGGAGAACAGCTTTGACGGGAGGGTGGTGAGAAAACCGCAGAATGAGTTCCCCGTGACGGATAAGGCGGACAGGGAGAATCACGGGATAGGGCTGGTCAATATCAAAAGCACAGCAGAGAAATATCAGGGAACTATGGATTTTAAGGTAAAGGACAGGGTGTTCATCCTGTCCGTGATGATGAAAAATGAAAGGAGAGATGAAGATGGATTTCGGAGTGACAGGTAAACTGGGAGGATACTATCTTGCGGAGCAGTACCGGAAGAATGCAGCGGCAGGAAAAGGCGGAGGCGTGAGTTTTGCGGAGCTTGCGGCGGCAAAGGCTGCAGGGCAGTCGGATGTATTGGGAA
>CAYNOE010000515.1:0-1931 GCA_964398745.1 uncultured Lachnobacterium sp. | reverse complement strand
TATTTTTTGACAGAAGTGCCGTTAGAGATTAAAAGAAGTGCTTTATTTCCTACCTTTCCGCTGTTTTTCTTGGCAAGAAGCTCACTTCCAAGCTCCTCCAATTTTCCTGCTCCAAAGATTAAATTTGTGGGGTTGTTAAAGTTAAAATTCATGTTCATGGTTCATTCCTCCTAAAATATTATTTGTTTTCTTTTTTCATTGCATAAACCAGATAATCGAGGCAGTCAATCTTATGTTGGCTGACATGCAACTGGTCTAATAATAATGCCTTGTGCATGGAAAGAAGCCGGTACTGTTCTTTCCGTCTGCCATCTTTCTGCAGGCAGAAAAATCTTTTTATGGTGTCCTCATCACAGCCAGCGTCCCTTAAATTTTGCAGGATGCGTTCCTCCTCTGACATTCCACCCACATGACCACCTCCTCTTTACAATTTCATTATAGTCAGCAAATCATGAGATAGCAAATACTTAAATCGCAAATCATGTTTTGCTTTACAGGCATATCACATCTTTGTATAATACCTATAACAAGAAAGTGAGGAGACGAGCCTATGGAAATCAGAGTATTACGATATTTTTTAGCAATCGCAAGAGAAGGCAGTATCACAAACGCTGCCAACTTCCTGCATTTGACCCAGCCTACCCTCTCCCGGCAAATACATGATTTAGAAAAGGAACTCGGGCAAAAGCTTTTTACCCGTGGCAGCCACAACATGACATTAACGGCAGAAGGAATGATTTTGCGGAAAAGGGCAGAAGAAATCCTATCTATGGTGGACAAGACAGAGGCTGAATTTAATTATATGGAAAATGCCGTTGGCGGGGAAATTTACATCGGCGGTGGAGAAACAGATGCCGTCAAGCTGATAGCGGAAATTGCAAAAGAGTTACGTGCAGACTACCCCGGCATCCGTTACCATCTTTACAGCGGCAACTCCGAGGATGTGACAGAACGCCTTGACAAAGGGCTTTTAGACTTTGGCATCTTAATCCAGCCTGCCAATATCACAAAATACGATTACATCAATATTCCCGCAAAAGATACCTGGGGAGTTGTTATGAGAAAAGACAGTCCCATGGCCAAAAAAGAGGCCATCCGCAAAGAAGATTTGCTGGATGTCCCTTTAATCTGTTCCAGACAGGCAATCTCGCAGGAACGCTCCCAGAATGAATTTATAGACTGGTTCGGGGAGGATTTTGAAAAACTGGATATCGTTACCACATTTAACCTTGTATACAATGCCGCCATTATGGTAGAGGCAGGCATCGGTTATGCAGTAACCATTGATAAAATTGCCAATACGTCTGAAAGCAGCAATCTCTGTTTCCGTCCATTGGAGCCCCGGCTTGATTCTGGATTGAATATTGTCTGGAAAAAGTACCAGGTTTTTTCGTCTGCCGCTGAAGTGTTTCTGGAAAGACTACGGCAGGAGTTTGAAAATTAGTCTACTCGGTTCCAAATGAAATACAATCTGCTATTTCCTCCGCTGCTGTCCAGAAAGATACGTAGTAATCACCTTATCCTTAAATTTTTCTAATGCTGCCAGATAATCTATTCCCATTTTACTGATATGTATATCTTTCCTTGTGAGATAACCGATTGTCATTTTTTCACTGGAATTTAGGCGTACCGCAACATAATCTGCGCCATTCAGTTCTTCACAAATAATACCGGAACAAATAGTAAACCCATGAATGCCTATCATTAAATTTAAAAGGGTTGCCCTGTCGCTTGCTTTTATTAATTTCTTATAAGGTATCGTACTTAATACTTCTTCCGCAAAATAAAAGGAATTATGTTCCCCCTGTGAAAAAGAAAGGCAGGGATATTCCATAAGTTCCTCTATTTCAATTCGCTTCTTTCCAGCTAGGGGATGCGATTTTGCCATATAAACATACAACCCACAGTCAAAAATCGGATGAAATTCCAAA
>CAYNOE010000514.1:0-1933 GCA_964398745.1 uncultured Lachnobacterium sp. | reverse complement strand
CGTTGTGTGAACCTTCGGCGGCGTTCGGCGTAATAAGCGATGCGATAAACAAGCTCTGCAATTTCGGCATTTTAAAAGACCGTGAGTGGTGGCTTGATAACTACGCAAAGATAGACTACGCAGACCAACTCATTATGTCGGTGGCAAGCCGGGTAACGCACGGCCCGACACAGACCATAGACCGCCTCGACATAGCCTTGATAAAGCTGTGGAGAAGCGGTGTGATTACACTTCTTAAGTATTTAGTCATCATAAGAGCATGCGCCAACTCCACGGAGCTGACAGAGCTTGTGATGAAATCGGCAAGCGCACTATAAACGGAGGACAGAATGTCGGGAATCAGAATAGCGAAAGTTTCAAAAATAGACTACAAAACCGGAAAGCTCTCGGTCGTTTACACGGATAGAGGGCATTCCGTTTCAAAGCTCATCCCGTGCCTCGCCTTCGAATACAACATGCCAAAAGTAGGGGACGTGGTAGCCGTAGCGATGGTTGAAAACGCTAACGATGGCACAGGAATAGTCCTCGGAAAGATATGGGGCGGCGGACAACTTCCGCCCGAGAGTGGAAGCGGAATTTATAGAAAGGATTTTGCAGTCGACTGCACCGCATTTATACGGTATGACGAGAAGAGCAAGACCTTAACCTTCCACGCAGACACAATTAAATTGGAGGGTTACAAGCCATGATAGGAACGCTCGGGAGTATCGTTTTTGAAGTCTCCGATAAAGCGATAAGAACCCCCAACAAAATAAAACGCTCCGCTTCGGCAAAGTGGACAGACCACGCCATAATGGGGCAGAAACCGAAATCGGAATTCGTAGCCCCCGAAAACCGTCAAAACTCATTCGAGATAACGCTTGATGCACGGTTCGGGGTTAAGCCTCGACAGGAAATAGACAACCTTATGCGAATGGTAGAGAAGGGAATCGTGGCGGCTTGCATCATTGGAGACAAGCCCCTCTCGTCCTCGCTATACCAAAAGATAACAGGTGTGTCCGATACTTGGGACGAGGTGTATTCCAACGGCGAACTCGTAAGGGCTACGGTAAGTATAACCCTTAAAGACTACGAATAGAGGCGCTTATGAAAGCAGAGATCATCGTTCAGAATGCAGGGCAGTTCCCGACCAAAGAAAAAAGAGTGCTTGAATCGCTTACAAACCTTATAAGCACGAAGGCGGGAACGCAAGCCGGGAATAGAGAATTCGGCATCGACCAAAGCTGTCTCGATAAACCCATTAAGACAGCGGAGGCTTTGCTTATTCAAGAAATCTATATCAAAGCAAAGAAGTTTGAAAGCCGGGCAGAGGTAAAAAGCGTAAAGTGCCAAAGAGACGGTATGCACGGAAAAATAAGCATAAGGATGGTAATTGAAATTGTCGAAGATTGATGAACTGAACAAAGTCCCCGATATTTCCTTTATTGACGGTATGACCACCGAGAGCGTGGAAGCACTTTTAAAAAGCAACTACGAAAAGAGATACTTTGAACTGACCGGCGAGGAAGCGAACCTTGCCGAAGGCGAAACGGCATCAATGATATTGAGTGCCGTGGCTGTTCTTCTCGGACAAGGCTTCCAATATGTGGAGCAAGCAGGGCGACAAGATATGCTGAAATACTCGACAGGCGCCGCCCTCGATAATCTCGGTGCATTGAGAAGCATAGAGAGAAAGCCGGCGACATCTGCAACTTGCAGATTGAAATTCACGCTTTCGGAGGCTCAAACTTTTGCGGTTTCCATAGCCGCCGGAACGAGAGTAAGGGCAGCATTAAAGAACATATTTTTTGCGACAAGCGAATACGCAGAGATCCCCGCCGGCGAATTAAGCGTAGAGGTAAATGCGACTTGCTCGACCGCAGGGGTTGAGGGTAACGGAATAGAGAAAGGCGGAATAAATAGGCTCGTAGATACCGCAAACAATGCCTACATT
>CAYNOE010000513.1:0-1939 GCA_964398745.1 uncultured Lachnobacterium sp. | reverse complement strand
TTCAAGAATTAATCCCCGCGGGAACCTGCGGCGGAAGGGGATTTCAGATGGGGGAAAAGGATTTCCGCTACAGCGTGCTGTTCACCCGGACGGAAAGGCAGCCGGAAATCTGCGGCATGCTCTCCGGGGAATTCCCGGCGGGGCGCGGGAAGGTCTTCCTGCCGCTCCTGGAGTACTACCGGCGTGACAGGAAGGAAACTGGCACAAAGCCGCTGTTCCCCGGGTACATTTTCGTGTACTCGGACATGGAAAAGAGGGAGCTGCACGCGTTCCTGCGCGCACAGCAGAAAAGGTTCCCTGCCTTCATAAGGGAACTGGGGCTTCCGGAGGGCGGCTTCGGGGAGGAGCCCGGGGCCGCGGAGGCGGTGCCGGACCTGACGGTGGAGGAAAGCCGTTTCCTTGACCTTATGCTGGATGAAAAAGGCGTGCAGCGCATGTCGGCGGGATACCGTGAAACAAACGGGAAAACCGTGGTGATGGAAGGTCCGCTTGCAGCATTTTCCGAAAGGATTGTAAGGACGGACCGCCACGAAAGGCTTGCATACCTGGACTTAATGTTCCGGGAGTTTGAAGTGGTGGCGGGGCTTGAGATAAAGCCGAAGAAACATTATTTCCCGGATGACGCGGGTGTCCCGGCGGTGCTTTCCGACGGGACGGAGGTGGACATTGCAGGGCTTAAAAAAAGGATGATGCAGGGGTAGTCGGTTTACCGCTCCCCATGCGGATTTTTTTACATACGGGACAGGATGACTGCAGGGATAGCCGTGCGGATGGCGAAGCCATGCAATGTTCTGTTTTTCAGGAACATTGCCACGTGCCTGCCCTCCGCGTGAGCGGATTTGCATGGCAGGCACTTCCCGTATCCCGTAATATAAATATATGAAAGCAGTTTGTAATTAAAATAAAAAGGAAACACACAGAACAGAAATGACAGAAACAGCAGCGGAATGCCTGCGGAACGAACCCCGTTTTGCAGGCATCACAAGGTTTGAAAATAAAATATGGCTTTCCTCCCCCACGATGCACGGGGAGGAAATGGAATATGTAAAGCGTGCATATGAAACCAACTGGATGTCCACCGTCGGGGAAAATATAGATGAACTTGAACAGACGGCGGCGGAATATACCGGTGTGAAACACGCTGTGGCGCTTTCCTGCGGGACTGCCGCGCTGCACCTTGCGGTGAAGCTTGCGGCGGAACGCCTCTACGGGAGCAGCAGCGGGATTATGACGCCATACGGCATGGGAAAAGGCGGGTGTCTTTCCGGAAAGCGTGTGTTCTGCTCGGACGCTACGTTTGCGGCAACGGTAAACCCTGTGGTTTACGAGGGAGGCGAACCGGTGTTTATTGACACGGGGGATGACTGGAACATGGATCCGGAAGCACTGGAAAATGCGTTCGGAATGTACCCTGACGTAAAACTGGTCGTTTTTGCCCATCTGTACGGATTTCCGGGGCAGATTGACCGCATAAAGGAAATCTGTGAAAAACACGGCGCACTCCTGATTGAGGATGCGGCGGAAAGCCTCGGGGCAGAATACAAAGGGAAACAGACGGGCAGCTTCGGGGACTACGGAACCATAAGTTTTAACGGGAACAAAATCATCACGGGAAGCTCCGGCGGGATGCTTCTTGTAAACGACCGCTACAGTGCCGAAAAGGCAAGGAAATGGAGCACGCAGAGCCGCGAGCCTGCGCCGTGGTACCAGCACGGGGAACTCGGGTACAACTACCGGATGAGCAACGTCATTGCGGGAATCGCCCTGGGCCAGTGGAAACACCTGGACGAACACATCGCGGCAAAAAAGCGCATTTACGACCGGTATGCGGACGGGCTTGAAGGACTTGGAATCGAGATGAACCCGTATGACGCGGACACCACGGAGCCGAACTTCTGGCTTTCCTGCATGAGGCTGGATGAAAACAGCCTGTGTGAAA
>CAYNOE010000512.1:0-1948 GCA_964398745.1 uncultured Lachnobacterium sp. | reverse complement strand
TTCTAAGCAAAGAAGAAGGCGGACGTCATACTCCATTCTTCTCAAACTACAGACCTCAATTCTATTTCCGTACAACAGATGTTACTGGTGTTATCGAACTTCCTCAAGGAGTTGAAATGGTAATGCCTGGTGATAATGTTGACATGACTGTAGAATTAATTTCAAAAGTTGCTCTTGAAAACGGTACTAAGTTCTCTATCCGTGAAGGTGGACGTACAGTTGGTGCTGGTGTAGTTTCTGAAATTATTGAATAATATAGTTTAAAAAAGCGATTTTATCGCTTTTTTTATGGTTTTATATTATAAAGATAATTTTGAAAGTTTTAAATATTGACTAGGCTTTAAGCAAAGGTTATAATATTAAATCAGAAAAGAGGAAACTTTATGGAAAATAATGAAAATAAAGTAAGCTTATTAGAAAAGAAAAATAAGTTAAAAAAACAGCTCAGATTATTAAAATTGCAAAAATTTGCTTTTTATATAATATTCGATTTAGTTGGATTTGGTATATGTACTTATTTTGATAATAAAAATAACTCTGGTAGTAAAGATAACAATTATGCATATTATGAAGCACAAGTATTAGATGATGGTTCTGTTAAACTTTGTGATGATAGTAAGTATTATGATAAAGTAGATTCTTCACATACCTCATCTTTAGAAAAAGACGTTATATATTATGATGATGAAGCAAAAAAATATATGAAAACAGAATATAATTATGATTTGCCTGATTTGGTTTTTTCAAATAATCATGAGATTATTGATAATATTGACAATATATTAGATTATTTAGATGGTCATGCTCAAACTTCAGAAACAGAAGCTACGGAAGAATCAGTAAATTATAAAGGTAATATTACTATTAGAGATGAAAATGATTACCAAGCTATTGAAAAGATAGGACCTTTTAGTAGAGATTATTTTATTGGTTATCTTATGTGGTTGTTTATTCTTGCTCCTATGATTTCTGTAAGTGCAGATTATTTGAGTGGAATCGATGAAATAGTAAAAAAACTTAAATTAGAATTAAAAGAATTAAAAGAATCTGAAGAACGAAAAAAATAAGAGTTAAAAAATGAAACTTATCATTAACAAGTTGTGAAAAAACACTTGCTTTTTTTAAATATAAGTGTTAGTATATGTAAACGTTAGGGGAGATAATATGTTGAGTTATAGTGATTATGAATCAAAAAAAAGAGAATTAAAAGAAGTTAAAAAAAAATTAAGATCATTAAGATTATTTAAAAATGCTCCTTATTACTTTATGCTTGCATCTACAATATCTTTAACTCCAACTGCTATGGAACATCGTTCTGAACCAAAATATGCTTATTATGAAGCAGATGTTTTAAATGATGGGACTATTGATATAAGTGAAGAAAAAAAGTATAAAAGAGATATCAATGTAGATGATTCCAATTATATCACAAAAAGAGAAGTAGTTTATGATGAAATTGAAGAAAACTATAAAGAAAGAGAATATGAATACGAAATTCCAAATTTAACATTTAGTAACATTGATGAAATAACTGATAATATAGATAATATTTTAGATTATTTTGATTATGAGGCAGATATTCATGATACTGACAAAACAAAAGAAAGTACAGAATATAGTGGAACTTTATTTATTAAAGACCCTAAAGATTTCAAAGAAAGTAATAAAAAGAATGAATTTATAAAATATTTAGCTGGAATGACATTATTTACTTTTGGGTTAGGTTATTTCTGGAAACTTGTTTATTTTAGAGAATTTGTTCCAAAATACAAAGAAACAAAAGAAAAAGCAAAACAACTTAAATTAGAACTTAAGGACAATGAAGAAGAATACAAAAGATATTAAGATGGAACTTATTATTAACTGAGTTCTTTTTTTATGATATTATATTAGTAGGTGATTTTTTATGCCAGCTAGAAGGAAGAAAAAGAAATACATATTTATTAAA
>CAYNOE010000511.1:0-1957 GCA_964398745.1 uncultured Lachnobacterium sp. | reverse complement strand
ACCTTGCACCTTCCATCAAACCGTTCCGCCATACTTATCTGCACGAGGAGAAATATCGGGAAAAAGCAAAAGAGCTGCTTTATAATGATGAAACATTAAAACGGATTTTTCATCTGTAAACCTTAATTAAGGCTGAACCACTCCATCCTCCAGCCGGATTACCCGCCTGCATTTTTCCGCAACTGACAAGTCGTGCGTAACAATGATTACCGTCTTTCCCTGCTGGTTCAGTTCCATCAGGAGGGAAACAATTTCCGCGGAAGTTTTGGAATCCAACGCGCCGGTCGGTTCATCTGCAAGGATGACATTTGGGTTGTTAGCCAGTGCCCTTGCGATTGCCACACGCTGCTTCTGTCCGCCGGAAAGCTGCCCCGCCTTCCGTTTTGCCAGGTTTCCTATGCCGACAAGTTCCAGTGCCTCTTTCGCTGTCCTTTTCATGGCGCGCAGGCCCCCGCTTCTGGAAAACAGAAGGGGCACACAGACATTTTCAAGGGCGGTATCCGCCATGAGAAGCCCGAAATCCTGCAGGACAAACCCGACCTCGCGGTTTCTGTAGGACGCAAGCCAGTCCGGGCTTTTGTACTTAATCTTTTTGCCATTATATAAAACTTCCCCCGAAGCGGGCGCATCCAGTCCCCCCAGCAGGTTCAGGAGTGTGGACTTTCCGCTGCCCGACTCCCCCACGATGGCTAATAGTTCGCCTTCTTCTATGTCCAGGTTTATATCATTCAGTGCCGTTAATGCATTTTCCTTTCCCTTATTATATATTTTGGTAATACCGCGAAGCTGAAAAATATACATATTTAATCCCTCCGTTTTTGAACATCCGCTCATGCAAAATTTGCCTTCGGCAAATGAGCGGACGCTACATGTCAAGTTTTCATAGAAAACTTGACACATCCATATTGTTAATTGAAAACGAGCGGCAGAGCTGCACCATCTTGGTCAGGCTGAAAATTAACATTGTCCCGAAAAAGATTCCGAATCCCAGTGCCATGTCACTAAAGGTTAGCGGCGCACTTTTCGTAAATACCAGACGGCAGGCGGCAATTAATACCAGCCCCGCGGCATAAGAGCTGCCGCATAAAAGCAGGGTTTCACAGAACACAATCCCCAGTATCTTCTGCCTTTTTGCCCCCGTCATCCAGTAGACCGTGTAGGCCGGCAGGTTCACATCATACCAGTACTGGAGGATAGAGGCAAGGAATACCACCAGAAGCACAATAAAGATGCTGTACTGCAGCTGGTTTGACTTTGCAATCAGTTCCCCCTGCTCCGTTTCCATTTCCGGGTAGTGAATGCTGCCATGCCCCACATACTTTTTTACAATGCCCTCAAATGTCTGCTGTTCCCTGTCACTGAGGAGTTCATCAAACGTAATCCACATGTCGTCAAACACTCCGTACTTTTCCCTGTATTTGTCCAGAAAAATTACGATGTCCGCTTCCGTGAAGCCTGCAGTGGACTCATACACACCACGGATAGTAAAATCCTCTCCATCCACAGGGAAGGTTTCACCCGTCATTTTCAGCCTCCCGTCATAGGAAAGCAGCTTATCACTAACTGCACACGCATTTTTCTCATCTGCCGATATAGGCAGGGCATACCCTTCCGTCCATGGACCGGTCAGCTGTGCACTCTCCGAAGTGATTTCTGTCGTTCCCGCAATTCTCTTTCCGTCTGCAGTATTTGTCCGGCAGGTCACACAAACTGTATCCGGGAATCCCGCCTCCTTAAAATCTGAAAGTGCTCCCTCAAAATCTGAAAACCTCACCTGGTCCGTGCCGGTAATCTGGTAGACCGGCAGCCCCGCCCCCGACCCCTGGCTGTACATTTCCCCCCGAAACCGCGCAAAGGAATAGGAATAATTTAAAACAAAGGCACATGTCACCATGCCCGCAAGCAGACCGATAAATACCAGTTTTTCCTTATGGAAAAAAGCAGAAATATCTTTTAA
>CAYNOE010000510.1:0-1966 GCA_964398745.1 uncultured Lachnobacterium sp. | reverse complement strand
ATGGAAAAACTTTCTGGCATAAGGATTCTTTGCTTATACATGATGATATTCTTTTTGATTTGAAACTGGGGAATTTGTTTGCAGAGACAGTTTCCGGTTATATTTCATACGGTGAAACGGAAATCAGCATGGAGCAGTGGGAGGCTGTTTACAATAAGGCAGAATCCATGGGAGGAGAAGTTAAAGCAGCAATAGAAGAGCTGAAACTATGGGCAGAAAAAAATTTCCAGACAGAACAGGTTTTTACGATTTTAGGAATATAGTAATGTATTATAACTGTCTTCATGGACTGTTCTTGTGGCAGCACTGTTTGGCAATATTCTTTTGATTATAGAAAAATCTGAGGAGGATGATAAAATGTTTCATTTATTACTGGTTATTATTTATCTTGCTTTTATCAGCCTGGGACTTCCGGATTCCCTTCTTGGTTCCGCATGGCCTTCCATGTATCGGGAGTTTTCCGTGCCTGTTTCCTATGCGGGAGTAATTTCCATGATAATTGCTGCCGGTACAATTATTTCCAGTCTGCAGAGTGACCGGCTGACGAAAAAATTTGGAACCGGAAAAGTTACCGCTGCCAGCGTACTGATGACCGCTGCAGCGCTGTTTGGATTTTCCATCAGCCATTCTTTTACGGTATTGTGCCTTTGGGCGGTTCCATATGGACTTGGAGCCGGAAGTGTGGATGCTTCACTGAATAATTATGTTGCGCTTCACTATGCAAGCAGGCATATGAGCTGGCTTCACTGTATGTGGGGGATTGGAGCCTCGCTGGGGCCGTATATTATGGGTTATGCCCTGACCGGCGGTCAGGGATGGAATATGGGTTACCGTTATATTGCCATTCTTCAGATTGTGCTCACACTTGTATTACTATTCAGTCTGCCGTTATGGAAAAAGCAGGGGGCAGGAAGTACGGGGCAGACGGATGGGGAAAGCGAAAATAAACCGCTTTCTTTGCGCTGCATTTTTAAAATTCCGGGTGCAAAAGAGGTAATGATCACATTTTTCTGCTACTGTGCACTGGAACAGACGGCAGGGCTGTGGGCAAGCAGTTATCTTGTGCTCCACCGGGGATTGCCGGCGGAAACTGCCGCAGGATTTGCAAGTCTGTTTTTTGTTGGAATTACGGCTGGCAGGGCGCTCAGCGGGTTTCTGACTATGAAACTGAATGATACGCAGATGATACGGCTTGGCGGGGCATTTATACTGTCCGGCATCGTATTCTTGTTTTTACCATTTGGCAGTGCAGGTTCTCTGACGGGACTGATTCTGGTTGGTCTGGGCTGCGCACCGGTTTACCCTTCCATTATACATTCCACACCTGAACATTTTGGGGCGGATAAGTCGCAGGCCATGATCGGCGTGCAGATGGCGTCTGCATATGTGGGAATCTGTCTGATGCCGCCGGTATTTGGATTTATTGCGAATCATATCAGTGTTTCGCTGTTTCCGGTTTATTTGCTGGCGATACTGGTTCTCATGGCTGTCATGCATGAAAAGATGCTGGCTGAAATAGCTAAAGGAGCTGAAGGATGCCGTTCTTTCAATCGGCGGGTTTAAGGTTTTGCCTGATTACGATGTTACCTCTGTTCCGGATGATTACGAAGCGCTTATTCTGATCGGAGGAATGACATGGAGAAGTGAAAACACACAGCAGATTAAGGAGCTTGCAAAGGACTGTTTTGAAAAAGGTAAAATAATAGGCGGAATTTGTGACGCTTCCGCATTTTTAGGTACAGCAGGCGTTTTGAATAATGTAGTCCATACAGGTAATGACTTAAACGATTTAAAGCAGTGGGCAGGTTCTGCTTATACGGGTGAAGCAAAATACATTGCAAAGCAGGCGGTAAGTGATAAAAACGTTATAACGGCCAACGGTACAGCCCCTATGGAATTTGCCAGGGAGATTTTATCAGCTTTAAATGTTGCGGATGAAGGAAAAATAACAGACTGGTATAATTTT
>CAYNOE010000509.1:0-1967 GCA_964398745.1 uncultured Lachnobacterium sp. | reverse complement strand
GTGATAAATATGGCCTTAAAAGGGAAGAGCTGGAAGAGTTTTCCGCAAAAAGCCAGCAGAAATGTGAAGATGCCATGAACGCAGTAAAGTATAAGGACGAAATCGTTCCGGTTCCGGTTAAGGTTAAGAAAGAAACGGTTGACTTCGTTACAGATGAGGGACCTCGTGCAGGCACAACCGTAGAGACATTAAGCAAGTTAAGATGCTGCTCAGGTAAAGAGGGCGGACTTGTTACCGCAGGTAACGCTTCCGGAATCAACGATGGTGCAGCAGCAATCGTGGTTATGAGTGAGGAAAAAGCAAAAGAACTGGGCGTTACCCCGATGGCGACATGGGTGGCAGGAGCGCTTGGCGGCGTTGCACCTGAAATCATGGGTGTAGGACCTGTTGCAGCCACAAGGAAAGTTTTTGAAAAGACAGGACTTACCATTGATGACATCGACCTGGTTGAGGCAAACGAGGCATTTGCAGCACAGTCTGTTGCAGTTGCAAGGGATTTGAATTTCGATATGTCAAAGGTCAATGTAAACGGCGGTGCAATCGCACTCGGACATCCGGTAGGGGCATCCGGCTGCCGTATCCTTGTAACCCTGCTTCATGAGATGAAGAGATCCGGAAAGAAACGCGGACTTGCCACACTGTGTATTGGCGGCGGAATGGGCTGCGCAACCATCGTTGAGATGTAATTTCAGAAAGTAAAAGTTTTGCCAAACATAAATTTTTAGGAGGAATAAATCATGAAAGTTGGAGTTATTGGTGCAGGAACAATGGGACAGGGAATTGCCAAAGCCTTTGCAATGGTGGACGGATACGAAGTTGCACTCTGCGATATCAAGCAGGAGTGGGCTGACGGCGGAAAGGACAAGATTGCAAAAGGCTATGCAAAGCTTGTAGAAAAAGGCAAAATGACACAGGAGAAGGTTGACGGAATCCTTGCAAAGATTACACCGGGCCTTAAGGAAAACCTCTGCGCAGACTGTGATTTAATCGTGGAAGCTGCTTTTGAGGATATGCAGGTAAAGAAAACAACCTTTTCTGAGCTGGACAAGATTGCAAAACCTGACTGCATTTTTGCATCCAACACATCCAGTCTGTCCATTACAGAGATTGGAAACGGTCTTTCCCGTCCGATGATTGGTATGCATTTCTTCAACCCGGCTGACCGCATGAAACTGGTTGAGGTAATCGCAGGCGTGAACACACCGGATGAAACCGTTGAGAAGATTAAGAAGATTTCTGAGGAAATCGGAAAGACACCGGTACAGGTAAATGAAGCAGCAGGCTTTGTTGTAAACCGTATCCTGATTCCGATGATTAACGAAGCTGCCTTCATTAAGATGGAGGGTGTATCAGATATCGCAGGTATTGATGCAGCTATGAAGCTTGGTGCAAACCACCCGATGGGACCTCTTGAACTGGGTGATTTCATTGGTCTGGACATCTGCCTTGCAATCATGGATGTACTTTACAACGAGACCGGTGACAGCAAGTACCGTGCATGCCCGCTGATCCGCAAGATGGTACGCGGCGGAAATCTGGGTGCAAAGAGCGGAAAAGGTTTCTATGTTTATAATGCAGACCGCACAAAGACACCTGTGGATGCCCAGTAAAAAATAAATTAATGGAGGAATTTTAATCATGGATTTCACTTTAGACAAGAAACATGAGATGGCGCGTGAGCTGTTTGCGCAGTTCGCGGAGACAGAAGTAAAGCCTCTTGCCCAGGAGACAGACGAGACAGAGCAGTTTCCGGCAGAGACAGTAAAGAAAATGGCAAAATACGGATTCCTTGGAATCCCGGTTCCGAAGGAATATGGCGGACAGGGATGCGATCCTCTTACATATGTAATGTGTGTAGAGGAGTTATCCAAGGTATGTGCTACAACAGGTGTAGTAGTATCCGCACATACCTCTCTGTGCATTGACCCGATTATGACATATGGAACCGAGGAGCAGAAGCAGAAATT
>CAYNOE010000508.1:0-1969 GCA_964398745.1 uncultured Lachnobacterium sp. | reverse complement strand
ATATTTCTTCTTTTCTCAATGCGTCCATCCTTACACCTCCGCTCTTAATTCTATTACAGGCAAATACTTATAACTAATATCTAATTTCATGGCTATATTATACTTTGTATGCCTGTAATCTATATCTTGTGCAGCTTTCAAGAAGTGTAGTCGGCGTTCCGTATCTACAAGCAGGCATTCCCTGTTGATATTTTTTTCGGTTTGGAATTTTTCTATTTGAATCACAGACTGTTAATCGTTGTAAATCTTGTTTTTATAATTCCTTATCTATTAGTAATTTCCATAACAGCTTATATGAAATTCTATATTAGCCTACCTGCTTCCTATATAAAACCAGGACGTAAGTCATATATAATAGACTTGCGTCCCGATCATTGCCTACTATTTAATTGCCTGCTGCTTATTCTTTAATCTTGTCAATGTCTGTGAGATTTACGCCTAATGAAGTTAATACCACTTTTAATAACAAATAATCATTTTTTTAACTTTCATATGTTTTATTGCATTTTCTTCTTTTGCAATCATCATATGAGCTTGAACTTTTTAGAATTCGTTTATATTTCTTTCAATAAGTTCTCCATTACCAGGCATATATGATCACCTCACGATTATGAAAATCCATCTTATGACACATTCAGTATACCATAACCAGGAAACAAAGTCTATCAATTTTTCAATATGCAATTTCCTTATTTTTTGTATATTAAAAAGGTGTAAAGCCTTAATAATTCAGAAACGTCACGGCATAACCTCCTTCTTCCTTATCAGACACAATCTCCATACGGTAAGGCAACTCCATATATTCATTCAACGTCATCTGTATCTATCCCACTCTCTATTACTTCCTTAACCATTTCTACATTTACTTTCTTTATCGGCCCGTACACTGGATCATTCAATTACTTGACAAATTCGTACATTATAAATATAATAAAATTACATACGTTGCACTACATATGTTTTTTTAAAAAGGAAAAGAAAATGCCACGAAAATTTATGTTTACAAGGGATGAAATCATTGCTGTGGCTTTGGAACTGGTAAAAAAAGGCGGTATTTCTGCACTGACTGCCAGAGCGCTGGGAACGGAATTAGGTTCTTCCTCCCGACCAGTCTTCGGGTTGTTTAAAAATATGGAGGAGGTGCAGCAGGAGGTTCTTAAAGCTGCGAATGTTTTATACCAAAGCTATCTGACAGAAGATATGCAAAGAGGAATATACCCGCCCTATAAAGCGAGCGGCATGGCCTATATCCGTTTTGCCAGGGAAGAAAAGGAACTGTTCAAGCTGCTCTTTATGCGCGACCGTACCCATGAGAACAGAGAAGAAAACAGAGAGGAAATTAAACCTTTACTGGAACTAATAGAACAAAATCTGGGGGTAAATGAGGAAGATGCATATTTGTTCCATGTTGAAATGTGGATTTATGTTCACGGCATCGCAACCATGCTTGCCACTTCCTACCTGGAATGGGACGAAGAGTTTATAGACAAAGTTATAACAGATGGATTTGAGGGAATGAAAACAAGGTATACTGAAAAAATCAGTATGCCAAAAAATAAAAAAATATAATAATCAGGAGGTATTTAGAATGGAGACAAAGTTTGTAAGAATTGATTACAAAAACAGCCCTGCTACGACAGCAGTATCGGAGGAACACAGAAAGGTTATAGAGGAACAGGCAGAAAACGGCTTCTCATATGCCGGATATTTTCCTGTAAAAATGGGACCGAGTGGCAAAATGCTTGTTGCTGATCTTGTTTTCCAGCGTGAACAGAAGTAAATCTTATTTTATTTGTTCAATTTTAGCTATATCGGAATATCTATTTTTTTCGGAATGTTCCTCTATGTCAAAAAATACAAATATGCCCGCAGAGCCGCGCAGCTTTTAGTCGGACTTTATATGTTGGTTTATCTGGGTTTTATCTGTGGCGAAAATATGCAGATTGAGGGATTTTGGTATTATCTTTTT
>CAYNOE010000507.1:0-1971 GCA_964398745.1 uncultured Lachnobacterium sp. | reverse complement strand
CTTCGCAGAATACCCAAGCAGGCTTTCGGGCTTAAAGAGTATTTCTCCGGCACGTTGTCCTCCAAAATCTCCGACAAGGTAGATTCTCTTTCTACGCTGGGGCACTCCCCAAAACTGGGCATCAAGCACCCTCCAGGCTGCGTCAACTTCTCCCCCTCTAACCATTCCTGCGGCTGCCCACCTGCCACTTGCAGGCATTGGAATACTGGTTTTTGTGACTTTTTCAAGCACGGCTCTAAAATCTGCTCCATCTTCTGATGAAAAAGCACCGGGTACATTCTCCCAAATAATGAAAGTTGGATATTTGCCATTTGTTGCTGACCTCATTTCCTCAATAATTCTAATCGCTTCCATGAACAACCCGGAACGGTTGCCCTTTAACCCTTTTCTCTGTCCGGCAATACTCAAATCCTGGCACGGACTCCCAAAAGTGATTATATCCACGGGCTGTATTTCATCACCTTTTAACTCCGTCACGCTCCCAACGTGCATAACCTCCGGGAACCGGTAGCGTGTTATGTCAATACAACTCGGCTCTATCTCTGCAGCCCATACCGGCTTTATCCTGCCTGTCAGCTGTGCCGCGTAACAGAAACCTCCGATACCGTCAAACAAGCTTCCCAGTGTCAGTTTCTGCAATATTATCGCCCCCTTTCTACCAATCCTCCATTTTCAAAATGCGCTGTCTTTGACTTTCTATAGTCTGCTTCATATCCTCAATCTGATAAGGCGTTACGTCCGCATTTTCAAACATAAACAAGACTTCAACCGCCCTGTCCGTGCTTACCCCTTTTTTAAGGCGCGGCTTTTGGGTTTTTGGGTCAATCTCTGTCAGCCTGCTGCTCTTAAATTTCTTTTTCTTTGGTTCTTCCTTTGGCATTGCCTTTTTCATCATGTTTAGGTACGGTATCCCCGCCCCGGCTAATCCGTTTATCCTCATAAGCTGTACCCCAATATTTCATAACCCATATCAAGCGCCCTGTGATATTCCATAGTCGCCCCTTTGCTCTCTTTCCAATCAGGCAGCATATAGACAGAATCGCACATATCCAGCAGGCAAAGACTTACTTTCATATATTCTGCGTGTGTCGTGCTTTCCGGCATTTTCTGCAATATTAACGCCGGATTAATTACCTCGCAACCTTTGTACTGCTGCCTTACTTTCTTTTCCGCTTCCCGGAATTTCTCTATGTATCCGCTATCTCCCGTTATCTTTCCGCTGATGTATATTTTCCTCATGGTCTGCTACCTCCTACGGTTTGAAAATGATATTTTCTGTGTCCGAATCGGTCACAATTCCGTTATTTTCCATGCTTTGCCTCCTTCCATTCCTCCTCTGAATAATTTCCCAATGCTGCTTCGGCTTGCTCCTTAGTAATGAAAACTGTATCACCTATTCTGTCATCGTTAAATCCATCAAGGTTGTTATATAACCCATTCACTAAGCTCCACTCAGCAAATACGCCATATTCTGAAATTCTAAATCCTTTAATCCTAAATTCTGAAATGATATTACGCATGTGGTTTATCTCGTATACCGTATCCCCAACTGCGCATGGTAGTTTAAGCAGTTTCCCTTGCTCCTCCAGATTCTCGTACTCTGCAAGTCTGTCTATGTGCTGGCCGCGTACCGTGTTTGTCTTTTTCCCGTCACCTGTTGTACACCAGTATTCCAGTTTTTTCACTTCAATTTTGTAGTTTCCGTTACTGTCCTTTTCTGTCAGCCGTTCCATGATCTTCCCCCTGCCTTTTCAATTCCTTTGGAAATTCTTGCACCAGTGGTTCACCCCATATATCTGCAAGGCTTGATTTCATAAAGACCGGAATGTCGGAATATTCACACTCCATCACAATTCTTTCAATCCATTCACGTTTCGGAACAATTTTGTCTTTTCTTCGTCCGGTTTCCGCTCCAATGACTACCCATTTCCCAAAATATATCTTTATGGGTTCCAAAATAGGCTCAATGCT
>CAYNOE010000506.1:0-1981 GCA_964398745.1 uncultured Lachnobacterium sp. | reverse complement strand
AGTGTAGTCTCGGAAACTCCATAAAAAACAGAAAAGAATTATGTTATATAAATGGAAGTGACAGGGGAGGAATAAAAAATGCTTATTTTCGAGTTGTTTTCGGACAGCGGTTAGAAAAAAGGACATAACAATTAAGCCTGCAAAAAAGAGTTTTTCACAGACGGAAACCACATATTTTATTTCGTTTATAAATTAAGCAGCATACAGGCGTGCGGCCTTATATCTGGCGTCAAGGTGTATGCATATGCCGATGAGCATACTCCAAAAAGAAAAATGATCCTTGCCGCGTATTTTTAAATTCTGCAGGCAGTAACCATTCAGAACCCGGTCGTTGATGCGCTCACATGCGGTACGCCCGCTGTATATCCGCCTGTACTCTTCGGAATCCCTTAGGATGCGGGGATGGAAACGCAGGTCTGCATGGTTTTTTACGTATACAGTGCGCCCGTAAGGGCCTGGGGAACATGCCGCTTCATTCGTGCAGGAACTGATACGTCCGCATCTGAGGGGGCAGCGGTATTTGTGTGCGTCCTTTCCGGGGTCATTCCCCCATGGGCACATTTCATGTCCGGCAGGGCATACAGGATGACCGGATTTATCGAAGGTGATGCCAGCCGGGGCATTTTCAGAAGATTTTGCGCGCCTGTTGATATCAATGAGGGCATTGATATCCCAATGTTCCAGCAGTTCATAGGTCGGGATATTGTCATGTGCGGAGTCAGGGCAGACATTTTTCGGTGAAATGCCAAAGGCGTTGCGCCCGAAATCATCTATGGAATAGAGGAAGTTTTTGCTGTCATGGCGGCGTGCGTCAGTGAATTTCATCAACAGGGGGAGTTCAGCTTTTAACGTATTGTTCCTGGCGCATAGCATGTAAAGAGTATGCCCGAAGTACCATGTTTTGTTATCGCTGTCCCATCCCCATGCGGCATCCGGGTCAGAATAATGGCGGCCGCAGCCGTTCCGGTATGGGCAGTCCTTCCCGCAGGAGGAAAGATGCCTGCCGTAAGGGGATGAATGGGAAACCACAGCGGTGCCGTCCCCGGAGAGGGTAAGGTTTTGTGTGTCAATCAGCCCAAGGCGGACAGACGGCAGTACGGCAGGGATGGAAAAGATTTTCTGGAGTGCGGCTTCCGGATTGTCAGCGGCAGTCTTACCGTCCAGGATATCATTTACGATGTCCCTGGCAGTCACCGTGCAGGGGTCTTCCGGCTCCGCCAGTTTTCCATCGGCGCCAATCAGTTTTTTGGGTTTTTTGCCGTTTCTGCCTGCCGGGAGAAGCGCCGTGCGGTAATACCGGTTCCTCGGGGCCATCCGGAAGCGGTTCATAAAGTCATAATAAGAGCCGAGGGGCGGAAGCTCTTCCAGAGAGGCGCAGCCAATAAGGACAGCCAGGGAAATGGATTTGGGAAGGACTTCACGTACCCATAAAGTAAGGCTTGTGCGGGCTTTGGTTTTATTAAAAAGCAGGACAAAAAGTATCAGGGATCGCAGGATCTGCGCCTGGCGCTCTGCCGGGCGTCCTCCTTCGGAATAAAAACGGGGGATGTATTCCGGAAGTGGGTCAAGATTGAGATTTAAGAGTTTCTGGCGTTCCTCATCATATTCGTTAAAGGAATATTTGGGGTTGTTGCGGGAAAGCCTGCGGCCGTAAGTGTTTACAATGGTTCTATACTCGTTGTGGCTCTGCCATAGTTCGGGTTTGAACATAAATGTGTCCTCCTTTTGTTTAAGAAATGGAATGAAAATGTACCTTAAACAAAAGGGCCGTTTTTGCTGAGCTTTATCAGCGAAAACGGCCGCACATTTCAGTATGTTTGTCAAGATAATTTTGAGAAAAAGTTAGGAATTATTTTCAGAAAAACAAGGGATGTGTGGAGGGGAAATGTTACAAAAAATGAAGAAAAACAGAGGTGAAACCGTGATTTTGGAAATCTCAGAAGCCTTGAAAAATGAGGGCTGGGAGTTTCCGAGAACACAC
>CAYNOE010000505.1:0-1981 GCA_964398745.1 uncultured Lachnobacterium sp. | reverse complement strand
AACCAATAAAAATAAATCAAGAAAATACAATTATTTATGCTAAATCAATCAATGAATTTGATATTGAAAGTGAAATAGGAAGTAAAAGAATAACTAATATAGATACAAGAAAACCTGAGATATTAAATGTAAATGTTATTAAAAAAGGATCTAGTAGTTTTACATTAGAGGTAAATGCTCAAGATGATACAAGTGCTGTAGAAGGATACATGTATTCTTTGGATAATGACGAATACGTTAGTACTAGTGCTAAATCTTATACTTTTAATAATTTAAAAAATAATACAGAATATCATATATATATAAAAGTAGTAGATAAAGCGGGCAATACATCTGATATTTCTGAAGTTGTTGTGACGACTACAGAAATAGGAAATATAACATATTCATTAGATAAAGAAGATTGGGCAGTATTAAAAAATTTAACAATCAATTATCCGGAAGATGTATATAATGGATATAGTTATGAATATAGTCTAGATTTAGGAGCAACATGGTTGCCATATGAAAATCCATTACAAATAACAGAAAATAATGCAGTCGTTATAGCAAGAGTAGTAGATGGAGAAAATATTAAGGTGGCAACATCATTTACAGTCTCAAAAATAGATGCCACAGAGCCAACCATAAGTTTAGAAGGACTACCTGATATTTTTTCACAAGATAAAGAATATAATTTACCAACAAGTTATACAGATGGAATAAGTGGATCAAATAGAAGTTGTAAAGTAAATAATAGAGAAACAGAATATACAAATTCCAGTGATTTACCAGCAGGAGAATATACCATAATATGTACAATAACAACAGGAGCTGGATTAAGCGCAAGTGTAAGCAAAGGTATTAAAGTAACAAAGGCAACAATTAAAGGAGAAAGTATATTAAACATCTTAGAAAGTGATAAACTAAAAACGGGATATTATGATTTTGAAGTAAATGATACAGGAATTGTTTATCCAGTTCACTTATATGTTCTAGATGGAAATCAAGAATGGACAGAAAATAAAGTATTTGGAGATGCAGCCGATGTAGCAACAGCTTCAACGAATGCCCAGAACATGGTAATTGTTAAGGTAAATGGAGATTTAACAATTAGCTCAGGCGTAACTGTAAGACCATATTATAATAGTTATGGAGGACCAAAAGGCTTCACATTATATGTAACAGGAAAACTAACAAATAATGGAACAATAGATAATTCTCATGGAGCAAAAGCCGTAGGAGAGAATGTTTACCTTTGGAAGAATGCCGACGGAACATATGAATATGTACCAGCTACAGGAGGAGCTGGAGGAGCTGCTGCGAATTCAGCAAGTTATCCTGTTATTTCAGTTAATGGAAAAAATGGTTCGGCAGGGGCAACTAAAGCACCACGTGCAACAGGAGGCGGAGGTTCCGGAGCTTCAAAATGTGGTGGCGCATCTGGAGCAGGAGGAGCTGGAACGAGTTATTCTGGAGGAGCCGGAGGCGGAGCTAGGAATGGTGGCACTCCAACTTCAGGCTCTTCGATTGGTGGAGCCGGAGGAAATGCTTTTTCTCAGAGAGATGGTGAAAGTGCTAGTGCTGGTTCAGGAAATCCAGGAGGATTATGTAATGGAACCAGATGTTATAATCCCGGAAACAATGGAACTGGTGGGTTATTAATACTTTATGCGAATAGTCTTCTAAATAATGGCGCTATTTCAGCAAAAGGTACTACAACAAAGAGCGGCTATATAGCAGGTGGCTCATCTGGCGGAGGAAGTATCAATATCTTCTATCAAACAACAATTACAAAAGGTACAGCCAATGTAAGTGGAGGTTCAGCTGTTGGAACTGATGGTAAGGGAGGAGCCGGAGGAGCAGGAACTGTTTCTTATACTCAAGTAGATTTAGTACCTGTTTTAACAGTATCTGATATGGAAATAGGAACAAATAATATTGTAGCTCCAACAATAACTATAAATACCACGGAATATGCATCAACAAAAACAGTAACAAT
>CAYNOE010000504.1:0-1983 GCA_964398745.1 uncultured Lachnobacterium sp. | reverse complement strand
ATCCTGACGGGGGCTCCCATATCCAGAATAAAAATTTCCCCTCCCTTTGCATACGCGCCTGCCTGAAGGACCAAAGACACCGCTTCCGGTATCGTCATAAAGTATCGGATAATATCCGGATGAGTCACCGTAACCGGTCCCCCCTCCGCAATCTGCCGCTTAAACAAAGGAATCACACTGCCATTGCTTCCCAGTACATTACCAAAACGTACTGCAACAAATTCCGTGTCATAGTGTTTGTTAAATGTCTGGATGATCATCTCACAAATACGCTTTGAAGCTCCCATGATGTTAGTAGGGTTAACTGCCTTATCCGTTGAAATCAATACAAACTTTCCGGTTCCGTAAACTGCCGCTGCCTGTGCCGTTTTCCAGGTTCCCATAACATTGTTTTTAATTGCTTCGTTTGGACTGTCTTCCATTAAGGGTACATGCTTATGTGCTGCCGCATGATATACTAGATCCGGCCTGTATTGTTCAAAAATAGAGTTTATCCGGTTGGTGTTCCTTACCGATGCAATCAGAACCGTCAAATTCAATTCAGGGAATTTCTGTTTCAATTCCTGTTGAATATCATAAGCGTTATTCTCATAAATATCCACAATAACAAGCTGCGATGGCTTATGGGCCGCTATCTGTCTGCACAATTCGCTGCCGATTGAACCGCCGCCGCCCGTTACCAGAACACATCTGTTTTGTACATATCCCAGAATAGAGTCCAAATCCACCACTATCGGGTCTCGCCCCAGCAAATCTTCAACGTCCACATCCTTCAATTGACTGACACTGACTTCTCCATTTACCAATTGATACATGCCGGGCAGGATTCTCAGCTTACAGCTTGTATCTTTACATACATCAATAATACTGCTGATTACAGATTTGGGTACAGAAGGCATTGCAATAAAAATTTCGTCTATAGAATACGCATCTGCCGCTTCCTTTATCTTATTCCTACCGCCCAAAACCTTAATACCTTGTATATATTTTCCCTGTTTATTGACGTCATCGTCAATAATACAGCATATCGTCATATGGGTATATCTGCTGCTTACAATATCCTTGATAATCAAGTTGGCGGCCTCCCCCGCACCGATTATCATTATATTGATTCCCTTTTCTCGTTTTATATTTTTTTGCTTAATGCTTCTGAAAAAGCGATAACTAAAACGACTTGCAAACGTAAGCGAAAAAAGCAAAAACGCAAAAATAAACGGATAACTGCGCGGTACCTGTTTTTCCACAATCAACATTCCCACGCTATTTGTCGCTGCTGTTATGCCACAAGCGGCTACAATATTCTGCATTTCATTCATACCCGCAAATGCCCACAAACTGCTGTATAGACGCAGCAACGTGAAAATCATCACTGTTATCAGAATGGTAACCGGTAAAAAAGAATATACCGATTCCAAGTAACGTTCCTCAATATCCGAATAAATAAATTCATACCGAAGAATCAATGCCAATATTGAAGATGCCGTTACTGCAAAAATATCATAAATAATCAAAACCATCCGTCTGTACAGCAATGCCGTATTGATTGTCTTTTTCATTTCAACCTTCCTGTTTCTTCACTTCTGCCGGAATAAGCAATACCAATGTAAAAAGAAAAGCAAAGCCCGTAGGTATATACGGGACATAAACCCATTCTACCAGACCGCACACGCCATAAACTGCCAAAATCGCCGCTGCAGTCAGACTCAAAATATCCTGACGGTGTTGTGCAAAATAAAAAACACTTCGAATCCCTGCAAAAATACAGACCACAAAAAAAATGATAAATGTCCCAATTCCAAAGTCATATGCCATTTGTAAATAAACATTGTGGGCATGACCGGCATCTCTGCCATCTTCAAACTTCAGATTGATATCCTCATGTCCTATCCAATCTAAATTTTCCAGATACAACTTATATCTTTCCCATCTTCCGTTGCTATAGTCCTTCAATGCTCCCATATTCTCCTGACTTTCGAAGACATC
>CAYNOE010000503.1:0-1985 GCA_964398745.1 uncultured Lachnobacterium sp. | reverse complement strand
AAATCAAAAAGACACCTTGCGGTGTCCTTTAAATTCAAATCCAGTGTTTATTTTTAATCATCATAATGCCCCCTGCAGGCTATAATCCAGAGGTTTCCATTTTTATCCATATCATAAACAAGCCTGTTCTCATGGTCAATCCGTCTGCTCCACGCTTTCCGGTACTTAAGAGGTTCCGGCTTACCAGTTCCTTTTGACAATCCGTTCCGCTCAATGTCCCTGACCAGTTCATTAATTTTTCTCAGGGTCTTTTTATCCTGCATCTGCCAGTACAGGTAGTCATCCCATGCCCGGTCCGACCATAATTTATTCATCCTCTTCCACCTCAATCAGTTCATGCTGCTGCCCGTTACCGGAAGACAGCTGGGCAATCCCCCTGTCAAGCATTGCAAGATATTCCTCATTCTGAGCGGCCTTTATCATCCGGTTGTACTTCTCCAGACTTAAAATAACGACATTCTTTTCATCCTTACGTGTGACAATGACTGTCTCATTATTTTCTGTTGCCTCATCACAGTATGTTTTCAGGTTGTTTCTGATTGTGGAATAATTTACAGCAAGCATAATGCCGTCCTCCTTTTTCTGTGCAGATAATTGTTCAATTTATTGTACAATTATTATATGAAATTGTTCAGGTTATGTCAATGATTTTTATCCAGCCAATTTCTTTTCAGCCCCCAGCTTCATCTCCCATAAACTCTTCCATCGTCTCCGACGTCGCACTGCTTATCCCATCCTTTTTCAGCACGGTTTCCACTGTTTTTAACAGTATCCTTACATCCCCGGCAAATGTTACCTTCCCGGCATACTCCACATCATCCGAAAACTTTTCCTCCCACGAAATCCCGTTCCGCCCGGAAACCTGTGCAAGCCCGGTCAGTCCCGGTCTTACATCATGCCGGTGTTTCTGTCCCTCACTGTAGCGTGTCAGATATTCCACCAGCAGCGGTCTCGGTCCCACAAGACTCATGTCCCCTTTTAGGACATTAAAAAGTTCGGGAAGCTCGTCAAGGCTTGTACTCCTTAACCACTTCCCGAACTTCGTCAGCCGTTTTTCATCCGGCAGCAGATTTCCGTTTTCGTCTGTTTCATCCGTCATGGTGCGGAACTTGTACAGTGTGAATATCTTTTCATCCAGACCCGGGCGTTCCTGTTTAAACAGGACTGGTGAACCGAGCTTAAATCTTACAAGCAGCGCAATAATTCCCATGACCGGAAGCAGTGGGACAAGCGCCATTGCGGTGATGATGACGTCCAGCGGACGTTTGATGACTGCTTCGTATGGTCCGTATGGGATATGGTGCCCTTTTTTGCACGACATCTGTTGTATTTTCTTTGTTTTTTTGCACACAAAAACAGCAGTTGTTACAACTGCCGTAATAAAAAGATATAATTTTATTTTTTTCTTCATTTTTTGTTTTCCAGACGCACTATGTACCACTTTCACAAAAAGCATCCGATTTGCCTAAAAATTTGAGGCATTCGTGATACCCCCTTCTTGTGAAAACTCCATGATTAAATGCGCATTATTTCGGATAATCTTTTTCAGGTATTCCATTTCTGCATCTGTGTATGCATAAATTTCTTCCCATTTATATTCCGGCAGCCAGCATACGGCATGGCGAAAACACACTTTTTCATCCGGTGTTTCAATATATACCTTTACTCTGCCATCCATTTTCATTTCAGAATGTGTAATCTCCGTATCATCATTCAACGTCATATATGGATACATCATAAAGCCAGCTCTCCCTTTTCATTAGATATTTGTTTCATTCTATTTATAGTATAACCGATTTCTTTTTTATTACAACTTTTTTTCGGTTTTTTACCATTATTTCCCATGAAAGCAGGCAGCTATAATATCAATCACCCTGTCCTGTTCTTCCTCCGTCATCTTGATATCACTCGGCAGACAAAGCCCGCGGTGAAAAATATCCGCGCTGGCATCGGCGGGCTCCATTTTTTTCATATAAAAATATTCA
>CAYNOE010000502.1:0-1986 GCA_964398745.1 uncultured Lachnobacterium sp. | reverse complement strand
TAACAATCACTGTCTGAAATCCTGCTGCCTCCAGATAGGCTTCCTCCACCATACTGATATCTGCATCATCTTCTACAATCAATATACGCTTTCCACCAGTCATCCTTATCTTTCTCCTTCCTTTAGCTCCAGACAGATTACAAGCCCGCCTGCATTCTCTGCCCGAACGCTGCCGCCCATTGCTTCTGTCAGAAACTTAACAATATACAGTCCCAGTCCATTTCCTTCCTTTTTGTTTCTGGATTCATCCCCACGAAAAAATTCGTCAAAAATATAAGGTAATTTTTCCTCCGGTATGCCCACGCCATTATCCGAAAAACAGATACAAAATCCTTCTTTGTTTCTCTCCAGACTAATCTTTATTTTCAGTGGCCTTACCTTTCCATATTTCCTGCTGTTTTCCAGAAGATTGTCAAAAATTCTCTGCAGCTGCTCAGAATCTGCAGACACATATCCTGCGCTCCCTTTTATATCCGCAGTAATTTCTTCCTGCCCGTTTTCCAGAAGTTCCTGCTTTTCCTTTACATAATTTCTGATAAAATCACATATATCAATGGTCTTAAAATTAAACGGCATATTTCCGGTTTCGAGTTTTGAGAGATAAAACAACTGGTTCAGCAGCAAATCCATATCTCCGGTCCTTCGGTAAGCCGTCTCAAGAAATTTTTTCTGACGCTCCGGCGTAGACGCCACGCCGTCCAGCAGGCCTTTGATCGTCCCCCTGACTGCAGTAAGCGGAGTCCGCAGGTCATGGGAAATGCCTGCAATCATATCAGTTCTTGCTATTTCATACTTCCGGTTCTTTTCCTGCCCTGCCAGAATTGCCCCACGCATTTCATTGAATGTATGGCATACATTTTCAAACTCAGCATCCCCGGAATATTCAATATCCTGCGTTAAGTCATTATTTCTGATCCTTTCAGCCCCGTCCGCCAAAGCATCCAGCGGCTTCATGATACGGTTTACCAGTTTTCTTGTAAAAACCTGGCTTATGATTACCAGCACCACAATGCAGCAAATCCCATCTGCCAGAAATAGCAGGATAAATTCATTCCTGCGGATTGTATACCCTTCAAGCAGCTCTTCCAGACCATCTTCGTCCACCACACCCTCTATGGATTCCTCCAGCTCATGTTCAATATACTCAGAATATGCTTTAATGACAACCGCATTGATCATCAGGAGTATAAAAAGCGTTACCAGAACCATCAGTGCATTGGATATAAAAATCCGTCTTTTCACTGTTTGCTTTCCCATACCGTAACCCTCCTAAATCACTTTGTTTTACAATCACACCAATTGCAATTGTCTGATTCAAGTATAGCTGGATAATGATATTAATGCTTGCACGTTTCTCCAGGAAATTTGCTCATTTCTTCAGATGCTTTTGAATATGCCTGATATCTTCCTTTGGTGCAGAGCCAAACATTTTTCTGTAATCCCTTATAAATTGGGATAAACTGTCATAACCGACTTCCACAGATGCTTCTGTCACATTTTTATTATCATCTAACATGAGCCGTCTGGCTTCCGTAAGCCGCAATCTTTTCTGGCACTGCAGTGGCCCCATTCCAACTGCATTTTTAAACTTTTGATGGAACAATGACACACTCATATTTTTTTGTCCTGCCAAATCCTCTACCGAAAATGTATCACGAAAATTCTCTTTAATCCAACTGTTTACCTCATATATTTCATCTGCCTTTTGTATATCTGCGATACTCTGCACAAACTGTTTTCCGCATGATCCGCAAAGGAATAGATGATTTCACGCAGAATATTTTTCCTTATAAATTCCGATGGAACAGAGTTTAGCATGAAATAAAACAGACGATAAACTGACTGGATAACAAATCCATCCGATACAGCCATTTCATGTTCTTTCATTTTTCCGGTCATAATTTTTTCTATTAAAGAATTATCGATATCCAAAACAGTTGTTATAACATCATTTGCAGTAGGAAGGACTCAAGAAATTCTATATGA
>CAYNOE010000501.1:0-1993 GCA_964398745.1 uncultured Lachnobacterium sp. | reverse complement strand
GATTCCCTGATTCAAGTCCCAATCGTCTTCCACAACTAGTATATGTTTCATAATCAGCCCTCCTGTGTTCTGTATCAAGCGGACAAGCTTGTAATACAACTATTTAACAAGTATAACATAATCCCGTCCAATCATCACGCTCTGCCGCAATTATCACAAAAGTGTGATAATCAATATAAAAAGACAGAACCACAAGCCTTAATGTGATTCTGTCTATATCTCAAGTACCTAGGTGTGCAATTGTCCCAATATCAAGTCTTCTTTCTGACTGGCCGCAGTATCTGATATCCGAGTTTTTCGGGATAATGTCTCTGGTAGATGGGACAGACTTGTTCATTCCATTCATACCCGAGTTCCTCCGGCCTGAAACTCCAGGCGAGGCGTTCAACGGCCGGCATTACTTCGTTGTTTTCCTCTAAATAGTTGAATGCCGGATAGGCAAACACAAGATAATCACTTGCCGGAATTTCTTTTAATTCAAATCCCGCCGGAGTTTTTCCGGAATATTCGGTCTGGACGCCCAAGCCGTAAAAGTAAGTTTTTTTATCCCCTGATTTTTTCCATCCCGCCGTATGAGCCGTAACGATGGGGTGCGCCATTTTATCCATGCTGTCAATAATGCCGCATACCTCGTCACAACTGTGATATTTCCAAAAGTCGCCGTAGTTATCCGCTCTCTCTTCCCATATGCCAAGATATTTGTGGGCGGGAATATGCTCCACGCGGACATCAAGATATTTCTCTTCCATAAGCTTCAACCTTTCTGTATTGATTTTTGGGAACAATACGCGTTTGTGGATGGTCATCGGAATTGGAATCGGATTCTGGCGGTATTTTGCGGGCGTGCATCCATACTGGTTTTTGAATGCCCGGCTGAGAGCTTCCTGCGAAGAATAACCAAATTCTATCGCAATATCCAGTATCCGTTCCCGGGTATCCCGTATCTTAATGGCAGCAAGGCTCAGCCGTCGTCCCGCCACGTATTGTTTCAATGTCATGCCTGTCAATTTGTGGAATATAAAAGAACAGTACCATGGTGAATATCCTATTTCCTGCGACATATCGCATAAAACAGAGGTTTGATTCAAATGTTCTTCAATCCAGTCAAGCATGCATTGAACCATTTCATTCCATTCCTGCATCCCTTGTACCTCCCATAATGAAAGTTTAGCAAAATTCAAATATTTTTTTCTGATATATCTTGGGAAGATTGCAGAATAGGGGAAGTATTTACAGGAATTCCTTAACCCCTTTCCTTGATATCTTGCTTGCAATACAACTATTTAACAAGTATAACATAATCCTGTCCAATCATCATGCGTCGCTGTAATTATCTCAATATAAAAAGACAGAACCACACAAGCCTTGATATGGTTCTGTCCGTTGATTTAAGATATCGCAGTATATTAATTTTTCGCTTTTATTCTTTTATCCTGTCAATCTCTGTGAGATTAACACCCGACACCTGCAATAAAGCTTTTATTGTCAAATATTCTTCTTTCAATTCTGAGTATGTTTTAGTTGCATTTTCTTCTTTTGCTAAAAACATATATCTTTGGATTTTTTTGAAATCGTCAAGTGCCACTTTTGTAACTTCAATACCTGTTGGCATATAATCACCTGCTTTCTACTTGTTAGAATACGCTAATTACTATAATTACATTATAGCAAAAAAAATATTTGCAGTAAAGTTATATGAATTATTAATTGCATATTGTTCCAGTAATTCTTTGGCGTTATTGTGCGCCTGCAATTGTAGTCAATTTAATAGGATAATAGCATATTTTTGAAAATTATCAACTGGTTTTGATAAATTTATAGTAATCATATAATCACATCATAAATATGAAGTACTTAGTAATAATCCTCCTGTTACCAACAATGCCAGTGCCAGAATCGCAATGACAATAAGCAAAAAACAAAAGTGTGACCTTGCAAAGTTCCTTAAATTTATATTGTTTGTTCCTCCGAATGAAAACACGATTAATAATAT
>CAYNOE010000500.1:0-2013 GCA_964398745.1 uncultured Lachnobacterium sp. | reverse complement strand
GGCTCAATAATCGGCTGTACAGCTCCTGCTGCAACCAGACGTGCCAGCTGGTCCTGTGCAAATGAGAAAATGTCAGCGCCGCCTTCCACGTCAGTAACCATATTCTTGGCTACATCTGCTTCAGAAACGGCCTCAATGGATGCTGTGTATCCCGGTGCTTCCTCCTTCAGGAATTCATCCACCTGCTGCTTGGTAAACTCAACCGCATTCTCTGCCACCCAGAGCGTAAGCTCCCCGCTTCCATAATCAATGTTTTCCTCAGTCGCCTGACTGTTTGCACCGCCCTGGGAAGCCTCAGGTGTTGCCGGCTTGTCGCCTTCTGTGTCGTTGCCGCATCCGGCAAACAGTGTAGCAGTCATTGACGCCACAAGTAATGCTGATAAAATTCTCCTTTTCATAGTATTGTCCTCTCCTTTTCTTTTCAAAATATTGTTTACTGCATCTATATAAAACGCCATGCGTTCTATATCATATAAACTATCCTGCCCTTATCTGCGGTATACTGCCGCGAGGTTTCTGAGCCATGCCCTGCGGTCCTCATCCAGCAGACTTCTGTCCATCCGCCACTTCCAGTTTTCCCCAACTTTTGCCGGAACATTCATTCTTGCTTCATTTCCCAGCATCAGGATATCCTGCATCTGGATTACTGCAAGGTCTGCAGTACTTGCGTATGCGCACCGAATCAGTGCATCAGGTATCTCTTCCGGCCTGCCGATGCCCAGATAGGCATACAGATAAGCCATCTCGTATTCCGTCCGGTCCCTGAAATAAGATGCAAGCATCTCGTTATCATGCGTTCCTGTGTATACGGCCACATACCTGTTTTCATAATTATGCGGAAGATGCTCGTTTGCCGGATCATCGTCAAACGCAAACATCAGAACCCGGCCCGGATACCAGCCGGTCTTTCCAAGCAGTTTCCTGACTCCCGGCACCAGCGCTTTCCCGCCGTAATCATCCGCGATTACCGGTACATGCCCCAGTTCCTCCTTCAAAGACTCTGTCAGCTTCCTGCCCGGCCCCTTGAACCATTTTCCAACACCTGTGGTTGTTTTATCCTGACGGACTGCGTAATCCTTTACAAACCCGTTAAAATGATTCATACGAATCACGTCAAACATTTCCGAACTTTTTTTCACCCGCCTTCTCCACCATGAAAAACCATCCTTCTCCATTGCCTTCCAGTCATACAACGGCAGTCCCCATACCTGCCCTTTGTCAGAAAAATAATCCGGAACCGCAGCCGCCCTGTATGCAGCCCTGCCGTCTCCAAGCAGGAAGTATTCCGGATGCATCCATACATCCACGCTGTCTATTCCGACAAAAAACGGAATCTCCCCGATTATCCGGACGCCCCTGCGGTTTGCGTAGTTTCGGAGTTTTGACCACTGTTCATGGAACTTATATTGGCAGAACTCCCAAAACCTGATGTTATTATACATCTCCTTTCGGCATTTTGCAAGCGCAACCGGTTGTTTTTTTCTAATTTCTTCCGGCCAGCACTTCCAGCCCTTGAAATCGCTGAATTTCTTCAGTGCCATATACAGACTGTAGTCCTCCAGCCAGTCCTTGTTTTCCTCCAAAAACGTCTGGAATCCGTTTTCCCTTTCGTCAAATCGCCCAAATGCCTTTTCAAGAACCTGATAGCGGTTTTCAAAAATCACCCCATAATCAACCGCTGTCTGGCTGTCTCCCCAGTTATACTCCCTGATTTCATCCGGCTCAAGCAGCCCTTCTTTAACAAGTTCATCCAGATCAATCAGATACGGATTATCGGCAAATGCCGAGAGTGCCTGGTACGGGCTGTCCCCATAGCCCGTCGGGTTCAGCGGAAGAATCTGCCAGTATTTCTGTTTTAAATCAGCCAGCAGATCCACAAAATTGTGTGCGGCTTCCCCCAGTGTGCCAATCCCGTATCTGGACGGAAGGGAGGATATTGCAAGAAGGATTCCGGAACCTCTGGTTATTTCCTGTATCTGCAAAATATACCCCCTTGTTTTTTGTCTTCTCCAG
>CAYNOE010000499.1:0-2038 GCA_964398745.1 uncultured Lachnobacterium sp. | reverse complement strand
AACAGCAATGTCATGGTGACAGCCATGTTGCTCAGCATACTTCTGTACACAAAACTTCCAAGGCTGTCATTGTTTGTGTTGATAGTTTCATCTACATACATTGTGCATTTTGGTGGCATTGTAGTCATTGCAATAGTTGCAGCAATCGCATTTGTTGCAGCAATGTGCCGTTTGTATATTTTTGTTAAAAATTACTTGCTGTCAGATTGAGTATTTACAATCTCTTCAGCCATTTTTGTATCAAGCAGGTGGCTTAGTGATGCCTCCACATTGTCAATGTCATCCTGTGCAAGCTCAGCATCTTTACATGCCTCTGACACATAGGACCACATAATACTGTTAAATGCACCAGTGTTTATGAGTCTGCACAAGTCATCCTCTGTACAGGAAGCTAGAAAGTTATAGATTTTTATTTCAGCTTCTGCCTGTTCCTGCGTCAGTTTCCCTTGTGCCACAAGATATTTGTAGCTGTCAGCAATTGCCTTATAGTCTTTCATGTCTTTATCCTTTCGTGGTGTCTGAATCACATTAGTGTTGATAATTATTCGTTAAACCTGACTTTAGCGAATAAGCATTTGTGTAAGCCAATAAGGGCATTCGCAGACCGCGGGTGCCCTTATTGGTCTGATGTCTGCTGTTTTGCAGCATTTTCGCGCTTCTGATTGAGAAAATGATTTTGAAGTGCTGCACGACTGATGCCAAGTTCCATGGACTTATTATCAATGAAATCCTTTAAATATTTTGGTATCATAAACAGCATTTTAACATTTGTTTTCTGTACAGCAGCATATTCATCCTCAATAGCAATAAGCTCTTCATCGGTGAAAAATGGGTTTATTTGATATTGTTCGGCAATTACAGCTATCATGGTATCATTCATATTGCTATTATTCTTAAGAGATGTCCTCTTTAAAAACAACCTATTCAGTCTTGATATCGAAGTACCATTAGCCACTGGTGTTTCATCACGTTCTGTCACTGGTTCTGTTTCTGTAACTGGCTCTGTTACTGGTTTTGCTTCCGGTACCTCAAGCTTTTCTTGTTTTTCTGCTGATTCTGATTCTGGCTCCAGTGTTTCTGATTTTTCTAACTCTATGGTTTCCTGTGCTTCAGGCTTCTCTGACTGTGGCAGTATTGCTTCTGGATTCTCTGTTTCTGACTTTGGTTCTTCTGGCTTCTCCTGCTCCGGTGTCTCAGGCTTCTCTTTCGCTGTTTCTGCTTCTGGTTCGGGCTTTGATTCCAGTATTTCAGGTTTTTCTGTCATTGCCTCTGACTCCAGCATTTCTGATACATTGATTTCAGCTTCTGTAATAGTTTCTGGTGTTTCTGCATCCTTAATACTGAAAACGTTAAGGTCATGCATTGGATTAAATGTCCTTTTTAACGCCATGGCTACTCTCCTATCAGTTCTTTAATGAAACTTCTATAATCCTGCGCACTACTTGATTTTGGCGCATATTTATTGAGCGGTGTCTGAAGTGACTGTGATTCACGTACTTTGACACATTCACGTATGCTTGTGTCAAACACTTTAGTGTCAAGGCTCTCAGCACACTTTTTTAGATTATCCCGCACATCTTTTTCCAAATTAAGTTGTTTCTTGTATTTAATCAATAATAAACCCGCAATTGTCAATTTAGGATTTGGACCGTTTTTGACAGATGTTATCGTCTCAAAGATTTGGCTGAGTCCCATAAGGCCAAAGCGATCAGCTGTAACTGGTATAATTATTTCATCTGCAGCCACTAAGCAGTTAAACAACAATCTATTTACTGTTGGGTTGGTGTCTATAATTATGTAGTCATACATCGACATTATAGGCTCTATCGCAGTTTTAATTCTGTTTATGCCACCAATCACATCTTTCTGAAGCTCAACTTCGGCATTAATCAGAAGTCTGTCAGCAGCAATTATATCACCATAGTCCGTGTGCTGTATTGCTTCCTCTGCACTAACATTTCTTTCTATGACAAGGTCATATAATGTTGCTGTATTTTCTGTTGATGCTCCATATACATCAGTTGAGTTGCACTGCATG
>CAYNOE010000498.1:0-2045 GCA_964398745.1 uncultured Lachnobacterium sp. | reverse complement strand
CCATGAAGCCGCTGCAAGGGCTATGAAAGCGGCGGGCGTTACCAAGTTCCCCAACCTCGCTGCGCTGCAATCAGAGTATGAAGCCCTCCAAGCGCAGAAAGAAGCCCTTTACGCCGACTATGGCAAGCTCAAAAAGCAAGTCCGGGAATACGACGTTATCAAGCAGAACATTGACAGTATTTTAAGACAGGACAGAGAGCCGGAACGGGGCAAGGAAACAGAGCGCGGATAAATTATGTTTTGCACAATCATAAGATATTTCTGATATTGATTTATTAGTTCATATAGTGTATACTGTGAGTACATACAAATAAGATATAGAAAACGAATTGAGAGAGGTGGTAAACGATGATTAAAGTATTATATCCGTCATGTGATTTTATGCGCAAATCGAGTTGCCGCCACTTTCAGTTTTGGAGGCAAAGAATTAAAACCGTAAGTATAGCGCATAATCCAGAGAAATTATTATTGGATTATGCGCTTTATTTTTTGGGAACAAATTTATGGACAGTTAAAGAAAGGACGTATTACTATGAAAAAAATTATAAGTATTCTTTTGGCACTCTCTATGCTTTTCTCGTTAAATACAGTAGCTTTTGCAGCAGAAAGCGGTACAACAGATGAACTGCAAATTGTTGAAGAAAATGGAACAAGAACAGTTTCTCTTAATGATGGTGAATTGACATATATTGTTACATATGATACAGTAAACAATACAATTTGTGTTGCTCAAAAAGATAATAATACTGGTCTTGTTGAGTATGGCACTGTAGAATCTACGGAGATAACTGAAAATTCACTCGTAAGTGCTCGTTCAAAAATTCATCAAGATACTTTTTGTAATTACGAGTATGATATTTATACTGGAAGTCCAAATGAATGGAATTTAGAACGCCCTAAAGAAACTGGCTCTGGACAAAATTATTTTATGGTGTACGAAAATTCCTCGAATAGCAGTCAGTTAGATAGCTGGTTTAATGCTGTCAACTCATTAAATGACAAGGAATGGCAAGCAGTTTCAAGCTACGGTGTCGCTTTAGTCACAAGTGCCGCAGCAGGCTTTATTTCTGGTATGGCAGTTGCAAGTGGTGGAATTTTAACACCGGGAGCGATTACAGCAATCGTAGCAGCGACAGGCGCTACAGGTACAGCGGCAGTATTGCTTACCCAAGTTGGTACACAATGTAATGTTTGTTTAAGAGCATATTGGAATGTGTATAATGCTACAGATAATATGCATTTCTAAATACAGGAGGGAAATAATGAAGTACATGGTAAAAGGAATTGTTTGGATAGTACTTATTACCATTGGTTTGCTTTTGGGTCCACCATTGCTTATAGGATTTGTTTGGTGGAAAGTCCTTATTTTTGGTATTGCTTGTTATCTAATTGGACATGGCGCATATAAACTGTTTAGAGTGATTGACAAACACTATAATACTTAACTCCTATAACAACAAAAAGCCGGGACGCAGACAGTCGGTAAAGACTATCTGCGCCCCGGTTTTCTTATGGGTGCTGTTTTGAAATGTTACGCAATAGAACGCCATTTTAAGGGGAAAAGGTATCAAGTATCGCCTAAGTGGTTTTCACGCTCGGAAAACCATATAAATCCAGGCTGTTTTTGCCCTTACTGCGTAACAAGAGTACGCTTTTTTCTCATGCGCTCGGCTGCCTGTCTACGGGTAATGCGTTTCCGGCAGTCCGGGCAGTATTTGACGCTGTTCGACTTTGAAGCAAAGAACGCGCCGCACTCGGTACAACGCTTTTTATCCTCGGTCTTGAAAAGCTCCGCGTAGAGCAGCTTAAGTCTTTAACGTTCTGCGTAATGGCTGTGGGTATGCCGCCCCATTTTCTGAAACGCTTCCAAATCTCCACGCTGTAAGCGGCGGTCTGTTCCTCTTTCAGAAGCAAGTGAAATTCGTCCATATAGTAGCGTGTGGATTTCTTTTCTGCCCGGTTGACCGTTACCCTGTTCCATACCTGGTCCTGCACAATGAGCATACCTAACTTTTTGAGCTGCTTTCCAAGCTGTTTAATATCAA
>CAYNOE010000497.1:0-2049 GCA_964398745.1 uncultured Lachnobacterium sp. | reverse complement strand
TTATTGCTTTTTAGAAAGTTAATTATATCACTGGCCCAAAAACAAAAAAGCAGTGTTTTGCAACAAAAACAAATAACGGGATTGACCTTCCTATTGTTGTTTATTCCTGTAATAGTACAAATAGGCTGGGACATCAGCTCGCTGTTTCTTGAAGAAATTACTCTTTCGCTGCTGTCCCCCGCCGGGATTACTCTGTTTTTTTCATGCCTTATTGCAACCATGTCGATAGCACTGTTAGAAGAAACGGCATGTCGAAAAATAGTTTTTCAATCTATGCAGCAAAAATGGGGTGTTGTTCCGGGTATTCTTTTCTCCTCATTTCTGTTTGGAATCGTTCACTATATGAATATGCTGTCTGGCGGACAAACCTTTGTTGCTACCACGATTCAGGTTGTTCAGGCAATTGGAATGGGAATGTTTCTGGCAAGTTTGTATTATATAACGGGCAACTTTCTTCTGGTTGTATTCATACATGGTTTATGCAATTTTTCAAATTTTTTTTGTAACGAAATGATTGAATGGAATTATTCAGGATACTGGTGGGATTATATATGGCAGGCTGCATTTACAATCTTATATTTTGTTGTATCTGTTTTTGCAATAAAAAATATCATCAAAGCATAGCCTGCAATCAAATGTTTCGGATAACACCGCAGGTCTGCGGCTGAAAGAGGACTGCCGTTATCTCTGTGATGAAAATATCAAAAAATATGCAGCAGATTCCGATGCAAAAGAGTATTATCGTCTTAGCGGCCAGTAATTTAAAAAAGATAAAATTGCGAAAGCACTCATTAAGGAACTGACCTACGATAATAAAGTCATGCTCCGGACAGATGAATCATTAAACAATGAAGAACTCCAGGCCATCGTAAAGCAGGTAATGGACGGCCTGGACCAGACTAAAATACGGGGTTATTTTGAGCTTGGGGTAATTTATCTGGAAAGATAAGGGCTATTTGATTCCGGATTCTGTCCCAGTTATTTAGAAATCATTTCTGAACGATATAGTAACCTTGATTTTATTGCAAAGCCTATATAAACCAGAACCGCAGCAACCGGAATCAGGCCTCCTATTCCCCGCATTAACGCGAAAGGCGTTTCAAACAAAAATGCCCACCAAAAACGAAATCCCTCAAGTTCCCATAGTCCCGGCGTAAGATACCATTCTTTTGGTGCAGAGAGCGTATTAAGGTCAAATCCCATGAGAAGCGGGATAAAAGGGATGGCGCAGCGCAGCCACATATCAGAAAGCCTTTTGTATCTTCCGGCACGGGAAAGCTTATCTGAAAAAATATCCTCCGTGCTATCACTGTTTACTTTAAGGAAATACTGCGCCCCTGATGTTTTTTTACCCGCAATATGCTTCCAGCCACTGTCCTCAAATAAGGAGCAGTAATCAGAAAAATCCTGCACGGATTTAAATTCCCGGTAATCAATCCGAATTGTTTTAGCTTCCGGAGTTATTTTGCGAAAATAATAAAAGAATGATTTACGGGAAAGCATAAAACCCTGACCTGCCATACGTTCAAGCCATTTTTCTTCTTTTTCAAACCGAAAGAAAATCCTAAATTTTTTCATTTTTCCATTCCTCCAATATTTTTTCTGTTATAGCAGTCATATGAAGCATTCGTTTGTAATCAGCACACAGTATTTTTTTCCCCAAATCGGAAATTACATATATTTTTCTCCGTGGATCATCACTGTGCAAAGAAGTAATCAGCTTCTTTTTCAAAAGATTTTCAATCGCTCCATACATTGTCCCTGCTGCAAGCCTGACCTGCCCGCCGCTTAATTCCTCTACTTTCTGCATGATTGCATAGCCATGCGCGGGCTCTGTCAAAGCTAACAAAACATAATAGACGGTCTCTGTCAGCGGCAGGTTCTTATCCCTGTTCATAATTGCTCACCTCCAATATACAGTCTTACTTTATATTGTCATTATATACAGTACAACTGTATATGTCAAGGGTTTTATGTTGCACTTATGAAATTTTCGTAACAGTTCAGCCCAGGACTTTGCACTTCGCTGCAAAGTCCGTAAAAACGCGT
>CAYNOE010000496.1:0-2061 GCA_964398745.1 uncultured Lachnobacterium sp. | reverse complement strand
GTATTTCCTTAACATCATCAAATCTCGAAATGTCTCCCATCTCTGCAAGGATTCCTGAAAATATATTTTCCCCGATTCCTGATACCTCCAGAATGTTACCGGCATGCGGTATTTTCTGGCATTTCTGGTTGATCTGATTCTCTATAGCAGCAAATTCAGCATCCAGCTCCATAATCTTCTGGACAAACCACTTTACAGCTTCCTTACCCGCAATGGCTCCATCATTTCTGGAAATTCAAAATGGCATGTGTCGTTATATTCCGTCCCCGTAGCCGCATATTATAAGAATGATATACATTATAAAAACCATTTTTACAAGCAAGCAAAATATCTTCGGAAATAATTTTGTGATAATTAACTGAAAGACCAATATCAAATTTCAACCCGCTCAAGTGTGCACAACCACTTTAAGACTTTAACTCCCAGTTCCCTCCTCCCCCGAATATCAGCTTCATCCTGACTGAGCACCATATGCCAAAGCCCCATCCGGAGGGATAGATAATGCTTTACAAATTATTGAAACCGATATGTTTCTTTCCACTGTTTTCCTCCTACCTTTCCCTAACTATCGCCCGATTCTCCACCCTGAACACATGGTCACAGGATTCTATCGTTGAAAGTCTGTGCGCTATAATTATCATTGTCTTTTTCCCCTGCAGGTTATTTATGGACTCCATAATTGCAGATTCAGTATCGTTATCAAGGGCGGATGTGGCTTCATCAAAAATAAGAATTTCCGGATTCCTATACAATGCCCTTGCAATTCCTATGCGCTGCTTCTGCCCTCCGGAAAGACGCACTCCACGCTCTCCAATCTCAGTATCCAGCCCGTCCGGCAGACTTCGTACAAAATCATCCAGTGCAGCCTCTTTTAAGGAACGCCAGACATCATCCTCTGAAACTGCATCTTCCGGTTCTCCAAAAGCCACATTTGCCCTGATGGTATCATCCAGCATAAAAATCATCTGGGGAATATATCCAATCTGTCCAAGCCACCCCTGTAAGTCCAGCCGGACATCAACACCATCTGATTTTACCTTTCCTTTCTGTGGATGCAGCAGCCCCAGAATAATATCAACAGCAGTCGTTTTACCTGCACCTGATGCCCCGACAATACCTATTGATTCCCCTTTATATATTTTCATGCTGGAATCCGTCAGAACGTCCTCCCCCGTGTTCGGATAGTGGTAACTGATATCCTCAAATTCAAGCTGCTTTTTTAATGCCCCAACGGAAGATTCTGCTTCCATAGAATCCTCCGGTATAATTTTTTCATCTTTTTCCATGTCCTCCAGATTTTCAACCATTTTATCAAGCATTGGTTCATTATATGTAACCTGCGCCAGTGCCGAGGAAATCCGGTTGACAGAAGGCAGAAGCCTGATTGCTGCCATCGCAACAGCCGTAAGTACGGGAATAACTGTTTCCAGTTCTGTCCCATTATATATTAAGACAGCAACCGCAATGAACATCGCCGCCATACATATTCCTTCTATCAGGAATCTGGGAAACTGGCTTAATGTCTGATTCCAGCGGAGTGACAGTATATACATCTGTCCGTAAGCATTATAATTATTTTCAAAAAATTTCTCCCTGTTCATTACTTTCAGTTCCTTGATTCCCTGAACTGCCTGGAGCAGCCACTTATTCATTCCTGCGTATGCATTTTGCAAATCCTCTCCAGCCTTTCTGAGTACAGGCTTGATGAAAAAATTTATAATGACTACCAGGGCAATTAAAAGAACTGCTATACTGACTGTTAAAACCGGTGTCATAACAAAAATGCTGGCTACAAGCATTAAGGAAACCACAAGTTCCGTAAACAGCGATAACAGTGTCATCAGCAGGGAAAACGCATTAACTGTGTCCGTATTTATAATCCGCATAATTTCACCTGAATTTAATTCCAGAAAATATTCATATGGTCTTCGGATAATTGTTTCCAGCAGTTTCCTCTGCATGGCAAACATATTACTGTATACAAACCGGCTTTGTATATGATACTGAAACATCAGGTACCCATTCTTAACGATATACAAAATTGCCAAAATAACTGCCAGA
>CAYNOE010000495.1:0-2064 GCA_964398745.1 uncultured Lachnobacterium sp. | reverse complement strand
TTCACAGAACAACCAATTTGCTTTGCTTTTTCTATGATTTGCTCCGTTTCAGAAACAGACAGCGTTTTATATTGTATATCGGAACAGGCTGTTTCCCAATACTTATGATGTAAATTATAGTAGTCCTGCCATGTAAAAAAGCAGTTTTTCCACTTACGCCTGCAATAATGGGCATATAATTTTGCAGACACAGACAAGCTTGTGTCCAAAAAATAATTTTTATTAAGCAAGACAAGAGGTTTATAGGTAAGTGGTCTTTTGGCTAAGGCATTCATAATATCTCTAATCAGATATATGATTGATTTACCGTCACCGACTAAATGATGTGCCATAATCATGATTTGAGTGTCAGTATCTGCCGGAATAATAAAAGTTCTGACTAATTCACCCTTTTTTATTTCAAATGGCAATTTTTCATTTTCCCTGACAAGCTCTATCCAGTTTTTATTGGTAATCATTGTTTTGCAGCCGGAAACAGATAATTTCTCATAATAAGCAGTGCCATGTTCCAAAACAATTCTTGACATAGTAGCCTCATTTGCTTTATATGCTTCTTTTATTGCAGCAGTCAGTTGGTGCGGACATACTTTTCCTGTTAGGTCAACACACATAGTAATATATACATTCGGTTCAAACAGATTTTGACGTTCTGTTAAAATTTCTTTCATTGTCCCTCCTCATAGATATTTTTTAATGCCATGTAACCAGATTTTCATTGTCCATGCTTGCGGCAGTAGTTTTACGTTTAAATGCTGGCACTTTACATAAAAAGAGCAAACCGACATATCTTTACCTTTTTTGGCATCCAGTAATGCTTTCTTCACAACTTTTTCAGGTGCAACAATTCCCGGAAAACGTACCTTTTTCCCCTCTATCTCTTTTGACAGCATGTCTGTATCTACCCAGCTTGGACAAACTGCTGTCACTGTAATTCCACAAGGCTTCAGTTCTGCATGAAGTGCCCTCGAATAGCTGCGCTCAAAGGCTTTTGTGGCAGCATATAAATTGATATAGGGCACAGGCTGAAACGCAGAAGCGGAAGAAAGATTCAGTATCTTTGCACCTTTTTCCATAAACGGAATACAAAGGTTAATAAGGATAGCTGAAGCCTTACAATTTAAGTTGATTGTCTGCTCTATTTCTGAGAACGAAAACTCCTTTGAGGGTGCCATTCTTGCAATTCCGGCATTATTTATCAACCATAATACAGACACTTCATGTACTTCCAATAAATCAGAAAATGACAGCAAATCTGCACTTTTTGTCAAATCTTTACATATAGGCACGATTTTCCCGCCAAATTCATCTTTCAGCGCAAGAAGCCGCTGCTCGTTTCTTCCAACTACCCAAATTTCATCGAGAATTTCCTTTGTCAGTTCCCGCACGAATACCTGTCCTATACCGCCGGAAGCACCTGTTACAATCGCAATTTTTCTCATATAAACTTCCTTTCCTGTTCGTCTTTCAGCAAGACACGCGCCAAATCTTTATCTGAAATCATTTCATATTTTGTTGTAAATAACTTCTTGAGAGCATAGAGATAAACAACGCCCCAGTAATAATCTGCTAATTTCATAGGCAGTCCATCTATGATACTTCCCTCTTTCTGCCCCTGCTTAATTATCTTTTCCGTAATCTGATATAATTCTGATTGATAAGTTGTTTCTGCAGAAGCAAAGTCTTTCTGCTCAAACATCATCTGTGTATTTAATGCAACTTTCGCTGCATATACATCATCCTGAATCAGTTTTGTCATAATACTATTTGAGAGTTTTTGTATCTTCTTTTTTGCAGATATGGGCAAATTCATAAGTATTTTCAGTTCTTTAATATCTTTACTGTTATTTGTCAAAGCAAATATTTCATGAAACAGTTCTTCTTTTGATTTGAAATAGATATAAAGTGTGCCCTGCCCAATCCCGATATGTTTTGCTAAATCACTTATCTTTGTTCCTGCAAAACCGTTTTTGGCAAAATAAAGCATAGAATCGTTCAATATCTTAGAACGAGTTTCTTCACGGATCTCTTGACACCGTTCCTGTGATTTTGGCATAGCCTTCCCTC
>CAYNOE010000494.1:0-2074 GCA_964398745.1 uncultured Lachnobacterium sp. | reverse complement strand
CATGGCGGCGGGGATTTGAAGCCCGTTTGCCACACGGTTGCGGTCAACCTCCATGTTGTATCCGCCCAGGCGGCGAAAATCCTCGCTGAGCCGGTCATACTCCTTTAAAAGCTCCGGCGCCTGGGAGCTCTCCATCAGCCCCGTCAGCTCGTCCAGCCTGTCGCTGATGGCGTAGAGCCGGCTGTGGGCGGAGCGGAGCACATCCTCCGTGGTCCAGCCCTCCGGGAAAACCGGAATCTGGGAGATGAGCCCTATCCGCCGGGAGGGGGCAATCATCACATCGCCGCAGTCGCAGCCAATCTCCCCGCTGAGGATACGCAGTAGGGTTGTTTTGCCGCAGCCGTTGTGGCCCAATATGCCCACGCGCTCCCCGGTGTTCACCGTGAAGGACAGCCCATCCAGTATATTTTTTCCAAGCTCAAAGGATTTAACCAGTGAGCTTACCGATACGTCGATCATTTTGCTTTCCTTTGTTACTTTATCTGTTTACTGCTGCCTGAAGCAGCTCGTTTGCAACGGCACCGGCGTTGGTGAGCCCGCCGCCGCCCCGCTCAATCATCACCACAAAGGCGTAGGGGTGGGCCTCATCCTGCAAAAAGCCGGTGAACCAGGCGTGGCTGGTTCCGTCTCCCAGCTCGGCGGTGCCGGTCTTGGCGCAGACGGGCAGGCCCGAAAACCTGTCGCTGCCATAGCTTACCGCTACGTTGTAACTCATCATCTCCTGAAGCTTCTGGGCCGTGGCCGACTCGATAAGCCGGGATTTCACCGGGTCCTTGCCGTCCATTATCAGCTTCGGCTCGCACAGCACCCCGCCGTTTGCGATGGCGGAGACGTAGCGCAGCATGGAGTAGGGGCAGACGGTGTCCGTGCTCTGGCCGATACCGGCCCAGGCCAGTTCCGGGTCGCCCACAAACTCCGTGGGAAAGGTCCCGGCGGCGGTGCTTATCCCGTCCAGGCTGTGACCGGAGATAAAGCCATAGTCCTTTACGTATTTAAGCAGCGTGTCCTGCCCCAGCAGCACGGAAATCTGAGCAAAGGCGCAGTTGCAGGAATTTGCCAGGGCCTGCTCAAAGGTCTGAGTATAGTGGGTGCCGGAGCAGGTGATGTCCACCCCCGCGATGGTGTGCACCCCCTCGCAGTAGAAGCTGCGCTGGTAGATGTCGGGGATATTCTCAATTGCCGCGGCGGCGGTTATCCTGATATTTTGGGGGCGGTGGCTGCCTCCTGTTCTGGGACTTGGACCGGTGGGCATGGCGACGATCGGCATTTTTGCCGGAACGCTGCTGTTGCTGATGTGCCTTGATTTGATGTGGCCGGTATTCCTGTGCCTTCTTGCTGTCGCGGCCAGCGGGATCTACAGCCTGAACGACGCGCTGCGGATGTGCCTGGGAAACTCCATCTTCTGGTTCATGATGATCAATGGGATGGTGGTAGGCACCATTGAGAAAACCGGCCTGTTCCGCCGGATCGCGCTGTGGCTGTGCGGCAGGTCAGGCGCCAGAAAGGACCCCTGGCTGTTTCTGACGGCCTTCCTGGGGGCCTGCCTGCTGTGCGGAAGCTTTATGAACACCACGGCGGTCAGCCTGCTGTTCTTCGCGCTGGCCGGAGAGATCCTGGCCCAGATGGGAGAGAAAAAAGGCGGGACATTCGGCGCTCTCTTTATGATGGCGGTGCTGGCCGCGGCAAATATCTCCCACGCGGTCACGCCCTTCGGCCACTCCATCACCATCATGAGCATTGACTATTTTGAGGATTACCAGGGCGTCCAGTTCCTCCAGTACAGCCTGATCGGCTACCTCTGCGCGATTCTCGGCCTGATCGGCATGATACTGCTCCTTCGGTTTGTGTTCCGGATGGAGATGAACGGCTTTTCCCGGCTGGATATCGAAGCTCTGACCACCCAGAAGCAGGGCATGACCAAGGCGGAGCGCTTCTGCGCCGTGGTCTACGCGGGGGTCATCCTCTGGTGGATCAGCCCCGTCTTTCTGGAGCGGCTGTTCCCCTCCCTGTATGCCTTTATGAACCAGGCCAATCTGAACCTGATCGCGCCGCTACTGGTGGCGCTGGCGGTGCT
>CAYNOE010000493.1:0-2082 GCA_964398745.1 uncultured Lachnobacterium sp. | reverse complement strand
CCTCGCTTTTTTTCTTTTTCAATTCTTTTATTATACAATTCTTCATCATGATTTGTTAAATATTCCCATCTAATAGTTAGAGCTCTTATGATATGTTCATTTATTATTGTATCATTATCTTTGTAAGCTAGTTCTTTCATCTTTTCAAATATATCACTAAATATTGTATTATCATCACTAATTATATTGTATTTTTCAGTAAGTGGATTTATAAAACTATGACTAAATTCATGATATAACAAATAAGCATAATTCATATCTTTATTATTACTACTAAAAACATTATCATCGTTATTTGAGTTATAAAAGACACTAATATTAGTATGAATTTCTGTATCATTTTGTGTTCCATAATTAACACCAGTTTGCCAAGCCATTAAATTAACTATAAATTTCTTATTATTTGAAATATTGTAATAGCTATTTAAAAAAGATATTATATCAATATTTCCTAAATTTTCTTTAACATTATTAATATACTTTTGATATCTACTAGTATTATTTTTATAAAAATCTTCAAAATTGATTTCACGAGAAAACTCAGGTAACAATTTTAATAATTTTAGAACTTTTGGGTCACTATTTAATCTAGTTTTAAATGGATAATCTTCAAGATTAGAAAATGTAAAATCATCATTTAGTTGTAAAAATAATTGTATGGGGGCATCATATCCAAAATTGTTATTATTTACTATTTCATTAAATAATTTTACTACTTCATGATTATTGTATTTACCAAATCTTCTTTTTATGTCTTCTAAATAATCTTTATTACCTTTTTCTTCCAATAATTTAGGATAGGTTTCTCTATAATTACTAATTACTTCTAATATTCCTAATAATTCGGTTCTTCTATCGACTCTAATTTCAAGGTCGCCACATCTAATATTTATATTCATAGTTAAATTCCTTTCATTATGATTGCATAATAATATTAATATAATTATATCAAAATCTTTAATAAAAAAATCATTTTATTAATTCATTATAAAACTCACATTTAAGTAATATAAAATTTGTGTTTAATATTACTTCTAAAAATTACCATAAAATTACCACGAATTAGGTGGAAAAAGTGGAAAATTATCACAAATTTAATAAAATTAATAATAAAAAAACCCTTAAAATAAGGGTATAAATTCTAAATGGTGACCCGTACGGGATTTGAACCCATAAATGCACGCGTGAAAGGCGTGTGTGTTAACCGTTTCACCAACGGGCCATATACAATGGTGGGCCTGAATGGACTTGAACCATCGACCTTTCGCTTATCAGACGAACGCTCTAACCAGCTGAGCTACAAGCCCATTTTACCTTTTGTTTCGGCTTTCTTCATCATTGTATAACATTTTATTACATTTTGCAACCTTTTTATTGAAAAAAGTTAATTATTTTAATAAAAATAATGATATTTTTTTAATTTAATTGAAAAAATCATCATATTATAGTATCATATTATTTAGAATAGGAGAGGTTGTTATGCTTATCGCATCAAATAACATTGTAAAATTAATTGTTGCAATATGGATGCTTACACTTGGTAGATCTATTCTTATCATGTGTGGTGGTAGTAAATTATTTGATAAAGCATTAAAAGGTGCTAAAAATGCTTACATTCCAATTATTAATTTATTTGTTATGCTTGAGATAGGTGAAATATCAACTTTTCTTGGAATTTTATTATTTATACCGGGTATTAATTTAATTATATTAGTACTTATGTCATATAAAGTAGGTAAAGTATTTGAAAAGTCAGATGGCTTTATTTTGGGTATGATGTTTTTACCAATCATATTTTATCCATTATTATTTAGAAGTGACTTAAAGTATAAATATAAAGATGAAAATTATTTCTTAGCACTTGATAGTGCAAGAGCAGATAACATTAATTTGATGACACAAGATGAAATACAAGAAATTAATAATACAAAAGAAGAAAATACTCAACAATTAGTTGATTCTATATTTAAAAGTGAACTTGAAATGATTGAGCCAACTGAAACATATAAAGCTGTTAAAATAGATAATGCTACATTAGATAAGATGGATGATTTACCATTTGATGATAATACATTTGCGCCA
>CAYNOE010000492.1:0-2090 GCA_964398745.1 uncultured Lachnobacterium sp. | reverse complement strand
TTATAAATTCTTTTCCGGATGCAAATTCGTCAATTTCAAATGGCAGTCCTTTTTGTTCCATATAATTTACAAGAATCTGCCGGATACATTTCCGAAAATATCTTTCATCATCACAAACTGCAATTTTCATCATATATTCCCTTTCCCTGTGTACCAGGTGTATATGGTATTATATCGTCAGAAAACGAAACAATTATAAGTTTCATTGCAGAAAATGATTTTATATTGCAGAAAATGACCTATGAATATTAGCATATTCAACCTTCCCGGCTTAAAAAGCAACAGTATCTGCAAAAATTTATTTGGAAGACTGTGGGTTTTATGATATGATAATTAAAATACAGCCGGACAGGAAGGACAAAGATAATGGAAATGAATATACAAAAGGATTTATTTAAGCTGCAGGATAAAGAATACCGGGATTTTCAAAGCAAACTCATTCCGAACATCAGTCCGGAACATATAATCGGAATACGCACGCCTGCACTCCGAAGCTACGCCAAAAAACTGCTGCGTGAAGCAAAAAAGGATGCATCTGTCCAGGCAGAAATTGATGCATTTACTGCGGATCTGCCGCACACCTATTATGACGAAAATAACCTGCACGGATTCCTGATTGAGGGAATCAGGGATTATGACGCCTGCCTTGCGGCACTGAACCGTTTTCTGCCCTTTGTTGACAACTGGGCGACATGTGACATGATGTCGCCAAAAATCCTCTCTGCGGATTTAAACAGGCTTCTTCCCGCAATAAATGAATGGCTTTCCTCCGGTCACACCTACACTGTACGCTATGGAATCGGAATGCTGATGCGCTATTATCTGGACGAGCATTTTACACCTGATTATTTTAAACTCGTGGCGGACCAGTGCTGTGAGGAATACTATATTAATATGATGGTCGCATGGTACTTTGCAACCGCACTTGCCAGACAGTATGAAGCGGCGCTTTCATTTCTGGAACAAAAAAAGATGCCTGAATGGACACACAACAAAGCTATCCAGAAAGCCATAGAGAGTAACCGCATCACGCCGGAACAGAAAAAATACCTGCGGACATTAAAGATCAATTAGTATTTGGTTTTGGAAACAGTAAGGCTTACCAGGCTGAATTTGTTTTCAGGGATGTGAAAATGACGCTTTGCAAATGATAAGTTGTCACTATAGAAAGAATATGGTAGCTTTCGTTTTTACGTTTTGTAAGTAGCTATACATAGAAAAACCACCCCAAAACTTTGACCAACGAGGGGTGGAATTTCTATCCTTATTATCAGGTCAACCACTTTGTGGGCGGTTGTTCCCTCTTTTGTATTCTTACTATAACATAATCTCCGAATAAATTCAAGAAAATTTCCTCTGGAGTTACTCACTTTTTACTCCGCGGAGATGAAAACTTTAACAGACTTCATTCAAAATTCTGCAGCAATCTCCGTCACCGCTTTCCGGTAAGCACTGGTGTTGTCGAGCATGGTAAGGTGTCCGGCGTCCGGAATCAGATACAGCTTCTTTTCAGGCGCATGAATTTCATCAAAATACTTCATGCTGATTTCCACCGGTGTCTGCTGGTCATTTTCCCCAAGCACATAATAAACCGGAACCTGATAATCTGCCTGGTATTTTCTTAAATCAAAAGACATCAGGTCCTTCATGACCTGTATATTCACGAACATTCCCGTAAGCAGTGGTAATAAATCCCTGACTCCCATAACAGGTGATTTTTTTATAATCTTAACCGTATCTTTATCAAAAGATGCCGCAAGATGGTATTTCGCCTGCAAATCCCTGATTTTTCCCATTTTGCGGTATACATTCAAGTCAAAATAACCGATAGGATATTCCCCTATTTTTTCCAGCTTTTTTATGTCTTTTTTATTACCGCTTTTTTCTATGGCTTCTTTTAATTTTGCATATCCAGTCTTTTCATTTTCCATAATGTTAATTACCTGTCCGTTGCCAATATAAAAGAGCGTGTGTTCCGGATGTTCAAGCGCAAACATGCTGCCTAAGACGCTTCCCCATGAATGTCCGATGATTCCGATTTTTTCTTTCCGGTAAGTCTTTTTTAAGTACTGCACAATTTCTAAAAGGTC
>CAYNOE010000491.1:0-2093 GCA_964398745.1 uncultured Lachnobacterium sp. | reverse complement strand
GCTCATCATCTAAATGCTCCGGCCTTTCCTCATAATAAGAATTAATAAGACTTTGAGCCTCTTTCAGTGTAATTTTTCCCTCAATATTCTGAATAGCGGTATCTATTAAATATTGGGATGGCCTGAGTCCATCTACTGCCTGTAATCCAATTGCCGTACTCCAGACATACCCTTTACTGACTTTATCAGGTTCAGACTCTTCCAAATATTCCTTAAATGGGTCTTTATACATTTTATTCCCTCATTTCACAATGTCGTTTTCCTACATTTTTTTCATCCAAATATGGGGTACTCCCTCGTCATCCTCTATATCTCCAAACTGAATAAACCCTGATTTCTCATAAAAGGCGGCGGCTCTGCACTGTGCATGCAGGCAGATACTGCTGCCGCCTTTTTGATATACATATTTTTCCGCTTCCTCAATAAGAGCAGAGCCGATATTTTGACCGCGATATTCTTTCACGACAGCAAGCCTCCCAAGTATGTAAGAATCCATTGCCGTATCCCAGAACACACGGCAGGTCGCAATCGGCATATTGCTCCCATCAAATAATACAATATGGGCAGCTGTATCATCTATTTCATCAAATTCGTTTTGGAATCCCTGCTCATCTATAAATACTTTCTGTCGGATTTCTTTTGCACATGCCGGAATCCCATTGTATATTTCTGCTTTCATCATTTTCGGATTTCCCCCAGCTATATTATATACATTTTATTTTTGCCTTACTACCTCGTATAATAGCAATACTGCACTTCCTTCAATTCTTTCCCACCAATATTATTAGTCAAACGACGCTCTGTCTGCACAAAGCCGCATTTCTCATAAAAACGGCGGGCATTCCAATTTTCCTCTAATACCCACAAAAACACTTTGTCAAAACCCATTTTCTTCAATTCACCGACAACCGCCCGCAGTAGTAATCTACCGTACCCTTTCCCCATATATTCCGGCAAAAAATAAAGGGAAATAATCTCTCCAAAACCACTCATTTCTTCCATTCTTGACTTGCCAAAGCCAGACGTTCCAATTATCATTTCGTCCTGAACCATGACCAGATTTTTTCTATCTGCCTGTTCTATACGTGGAGCCCACTCCCCCTTAGAAATGCTGTCAAGGTAATCCTGCGGCACAATACCTTGATACGCATATTTCCAGCTTTCCTCATACACGTTGCTGATAACAAGTCTATTATCTGATTTTGTCATGTAGCGAATCTCCAAGTTCGACATCTCCATTTCCATTCCGTATAAAGTCCTCAAATCCACTGAATAAAGGCTGTCTTATCCTCACTGTTATACCCCGCCCCTCGATAGAAGTTCAACGTACTTTCCTGCTTTGAGCCAGTCAGCAGCATCAATTTATAGCAGTTCTCTCTTACCGCAATCTTTCTGGCATAATCCAGACATGCTGTTGCCAATCCTTTACAACGGTATCCGGCATCCGTTATCACGTTTTCTACAAAAGCATAGGGCTGTTGGTTATGTGTCAGATTCGGAATAATCACACAGACACAGGAGGAAACAATTTTCCCATCCACTTCTGCCACAATAATATGATGGTCTTTATCCTGCAAAATCCGATTCCATAACGCCATTATGTCTGCTGTCTCCTCCGGCATAGGGTTATCATGCAACTGCATATACAATGCCATCAAACCTTTGTAGTCCTTTTCTGTAATCTCTCGAATCATAATTTCTCCGCCTGATATTGATTTCTCCGAATCAATATTCCTTTCATATATTGTGACTCATTATGCGTCTGAAAAACAAGTTCCTTCTCGGCTTCTGTGCAGCCAATCAGAATTTTAATCTCGGAATCCCGTTTCAACAAATCTACCGTACACATAATGGCATCTACCGCCTGACTGCTGTCTGAGCCCAGCCATACATCAATTCCACCATTATCCATAGAAGTTGTATTTTTCAAATATCCGTAATCAACATGATAAATAAAATCGGGATATTTCGGATGGACAGTACCCTTTGGCCTGTCTATGATTATCTCAGATTCAGCAACCAGCTTGTCTATTGCATCCCAAAATTCTTTCTCTGGCATCACAAATCCCCTCTCTGGCATTTCACAACCTTTA
>CAYNOE010000490.1:0-2094 GCA_964398745.1 uncultured Lachnobacterium sp. | reverse complement strand
CGCTTACTGGAATTTTATGGAAAAATTGCAGAACTGGAAAAAATCCTGCCGGAAGAATTTCAAAGAATACACCAGTCCTGCATAGTCAACTGCTCTCATGTACAGCGGTTTTCCTATGAATATGTCGAACTGGAAGATGGATTTATATTACCAATCAGTAAAACATATAGAAAGAAAATCAGGGAGCTTATTCTGGAGGAAAATTAAGATGGCAGACGTTATCTGTATATTTTCAAATTTATTTCGCTTTTATCTGATTGGCAGGTTTATGCAGAGACTTTTTGGAAAGCAGGAAAGAAAAACAGGAAGAGTATTTGCGTATGTGTTCTTTTTTCTGGCTAATTCCGCCACATTTCTGCTGTTTCATACTGCATGGATTAACGTGTTCTGTAATCTTCTCGGATTTATCGTGATTACAAGGCAGTACACAAAATACATAAAGCTGAATTTGTTTGTGACCGCAACACTTGGTCTGCTTCACATAGGAAGCGATATTGTTGTTACATGTATGTTTGAGCATTATGAAGACGGAGCCGGAGCGCTGGGTATTACCGGCATATTATCCGTTTTTCTCATACTGGCGGGGCAGCTTCTGGTGGAAAAGCTAATTAGTCCCAGGGGAAACACGGAAGAAATTCCCGGTATTCCTTTGATTTTTGTACCGTTATGCAGCATAGCCATGCTTATGTTTCTGCTGTATGTAAAAGAAAATACAGATATGATTCTGGTTGTGACCGGACTGGGGCTTTTGTTCATCAATTTTTTTATCTGTTATTTGTTCCAGATGCTGTCAGATGCATATGCAAGTAAATACGAAAATCAGATTTTAAGGCAGGAAACCAAAAGTTATGCCAGCCAGATGGAATTGATGCGTCAGGGGGAGGAACGCATAAAGGCGTTGCGGCATGACATGAAGCACCATATAAGCGAACTGAAGCTGCTTGCAGAAAAAGAGAAAAATAACGGAATAAAGGAATACCTGGAACAGATGGAAGGGTTTATGGCAAATCCCGGAGAGGAGGTATCTTCTGGGAATCTGGAAACGGACAGTGTGTTAAATTACCTGATTCAGCGGGCAAGACAGGAATTGGAACACGTTCAGGTAAAGGTAGAGATTCCGGGAAATCTCCAGCACTCGTTTGACATTAATGTAATCCTTGGAAACCTGCTCGAAAATGCGCTTGAAGCAGCAGGGCAGACGAAGGAAAAGACGCTGGAGCTTAAGGTCTGGTTTAGAAAGGGAGTCCTGCGGATGGAAATTAAAAACAGTTTTAACGGGAAGTTAAACAAAAAGCAGCAGGAATTTCTGACAACAAAGGAGGACAGGGATGAACATGGGATTGGCTTAAAAAATGTAAAGAAGATTGTTGGAAAGTATGATGGTATAATGAAAATAAATACAGTTGACAACATGTTTTTTGTAAAACTGGTTTTGTATCTGCCCGAAATGGAATAGACTTCCATTTTTTACAAAAACAGGGTTGTTTTTTACAGCATCCGGCACAGCCGGATGTTTTGTGTTACAATGACTGGCGAAGGAGGGAATGTGATGCAGAAACAGGGGATTATTGTCTATAGTATGACATCTTTAGGCCGATAGGTTGGTGGAATGCGGATAAATTAAATCCGTAATATGATTTTCAGATGAACAATGGGGCATTCAAAAATTAGTAATCATGAATGCCCCTTGTTGTCTAATGAATGTGAGGAATTATAAATGGATTGTAATAGAAATAAATTAATCAGATTGTTTGTTGTTATGGTGCTTATATTATGTGGATTAATTTCAGCTTGTGTCAGGACGCCGGATGTGAAAAAAGAAAATGGCATTTCTTATGCGGTAGATAAAGAGAATCAGGACATTGCCAATATTATAGAGAATGAGGAACCAGAATTGTCCCAAAGTACGGATAAATCCTGTCAAAGTACCTGCCGAATTGGTAATGCAAAGGATGTGATGAATATTATGGCGACTGTTTCGGGAATGAATGTAAATACGGTATCGTACAGCAAAGCCAGTTCTTTTTCTGGTATGGTAGATAAGGAAAAAGTAAAAGAATTGTTTTTTGGTGGAAAAGTCGATATGGCAGAAAA
>CAYNOE010000489.1:0-2098 GCA_964398745.1 uncultured Lachnobacterium sp. | reverse complement strand
AGACTTACCCATAAGTCTGACTACAGCCGCCAGGCCTGTGCACAGAAAATAAAAATAGAAAAAGACGGAAGTATCAGACAGGTAGAGATAACTTCATGCGGATTAAATGACGGACCGCTTGTTGCAGAAGGTGCATATCCTGCGACAATCTGCTGTAATCTGACAAACGGACATATGCCGCATGGCTGCAATAAGATTTATGATTACAGTTTCCCGAATGTAAACCATCAGGGGGAAGACAGATTTGTAAGCGAGATAGCTGATGGAACAGTTATTGGATACAAGTACTTTGATATAAAGGACAATAAGGAACTTAAGATTTTATACCGTGGCAGCGCCAGTGGAAAACTTGCGGTAACTACTGAGCTTGACGGGGCTGTAATTGGAGAATTTGTTATTCAGGATTCAGCAGATTGGACGAAACTTTCGGCAGATGTTTCATTTGAAAATGGAGTTACGGCAATCTATCTTAAATATTCCGGTGCGGGTATGTTTGACATAAAGGAAATTTCATTCTGATTTCCATATAAAAATAAAAAACGGGAATCCGCAATTGTATGGTTCCCGTTTTTTCCTAAATAACTGCTTTCTCTGTAATGGAAGATTCCGTATCATCAGATGCTGAACAGGGATGGTTTTCGGAATTGTACATTTTACGGAATTCCGTAGGCGTACATCCCTTGCTGATTTTAAATATTCTGTTAAAAGAAGAAATCGAATTGAAGCCGGAATTAATGGCAACATCTGTTATACTGATTTCTGAATTCAGAAGGAGCAGGGCTGCGTGGGCAATCCGTCTTTCATTTACGTAGCTGTAAAAAGTATTTCCTGTAAACTTTTTAAACAGCCTTGAAAAATGAAACTTTGAAAAACCTGCCATTGCGGCTGCACCATCCACTGAGAGTTCCTCTGTACAGTTGTTATTTATATATTCACACAGGGTCATAAACTTCTGTATGTATTCCTGCTGTTTTGCTGGAGGACCGGAAAATAAATCACTCTGTGAGGTATAAGAACGCCCTATCAGCAGAAAGAGCTTTAGCAGATTGTGATATATAGCTATTTCCTTAAACGGTTCCGCCCCGAAGTATTCATCAACACTCCCTGTGATAAGGTCGTGGCACCTCTGGTATATTGAAGGATAAAATTCCGGAGATACGATTATTGCAGGCTGAATCAGCGATAATAAAGAGTCGAAGGATTTGGATGTAAAGGAATTTGAAAAATTTACCAGGAAGATATACCGTACACCTTTCTTTGCCGGTATGGTATGGACTACTCCCGGAGCGATTATTATGATATCTCCTACGCTTAATTCATAAGTTTTTCCGTTACAGATAACCTGGTATCCGTTTTTTTCCGGCATAATAATTTCTGTGGATGTATGCCAGTGTTTTGGGTATTCCTCATATTCTACATTTTTATACAGAAGGACTGAGGGGCATTCCTGGAAGTCCACGATTTCTCTTGTTCCATCTAAATGGGGCATCATATGAAAAGTTCTCCTTATTAGTAAATATCAAAAAATGCTGTCACATACGATGCTTTTAAAGCTGACTCGCATGTTAAGCTATATTTAGTATACAAAAGAAAGTGTAAAAAGGCAAGAAAAAACAGCTTTTTACTAATATTTATAAGATTTTCTCAATAAGTCTGTCAAAAAAATGATTTTCTAAAGGTCAAAAAGGCAATAATTGATAACCGGACAGCAATGATTGTATTGAAAACAAGCCGTTTGAAAATTAAAATCAAGATAACAAATATGGGACATTCGTAAAACGAAATCTGAGGAATGGAGGAGAGTGTTTATGGAAGTGCTGGATATCAAAGATTCGAGGTTTAAAACGTATGGGCGGGTTCTTACAGGATATGATTTCACAGAGTTATGTACGGCAATGGAACAGTCACCGGTTCCTGAGGATGTGGTTTATGAACCGTCTGTCAGTTACCTGGAAGAGCTTCCGATTACGGAGGAGTTTAAGGACAGGGCATATGGCGGGCTTCCAGTACAGACAGGATATTGTAATGGCAGCAATCATTTTCTGAATGCAGTAGAGTACCACAGGAACTCCGAGCTTAATATAGCTGTGACGGATGC
>CAYNOE010000488.1:0-2103 GCA_964398745.1 uncultured Lachnobacterium sp. | reverse complement strand
CATCTTTTCCTTTAAATGCTTCTGCAAGTTTCCCATAATTTAATTCTTCTGCAACTTTGTCTGCACTCAGATAACGCACTGCTGCCCCTACCGGTATGCCGACTGCCAGTATACATGCTGCGGTTGCAACTGCTGCCCATGTTTTATTTACTTTCATTGTTTTGTTCTCCTTCCACTTTCCGAGTACCTTCCGCTGCAGGGCAGCGTCGGGCTCTGTTTTTTGTGTCAGGGCACAGCGTAAGATTTCATCCAGTTCTTTGTCTGTTTTCATAATTCTTCCTCCTTAAGACGGGATTTTAATATTTCCCTTGCTTTATGAAGTCTGCTCTTTACTGTGCCTGCCGGAATATGCATAACGGCGGCAATTTCTTCGATGGGCAGTTCCCTGGAATAATATAAGTACACCGGTATCCGGTATTTGTCCGGAAGCTGCGCAGTAAGTTTTCGGACCATCTGTATTGTTTCCTTACGGACAATCTCTTCCTCTAAAGACTGTCCGTCTGCCGGATAAACTTCCTCAAGCTGTTCATCCAGCGTGGTAACAGGACAGATGCGTCTCCTTCTTGCAATCTTGCGCCTTTTATTCTTCCACTGTCCTAATACAATCCCAAGCAGAAAACTTTTGGGATTGCCCAGTGTATCAATTTTTTTATATTTTTCCATGGCTGCCAGCATGGTATCCTGGTACAGTTCGTCTGCCTCATCCCTGCTTCTTGTAAGCTGCAGGCAGAACGAATATACATCAGAGCCCATAGTGTTCACCAGATTCTCAAATGCGTCGTATGTCATATTTCCTCCGTAGGTATCGGACATTGTCCATTTCAAAAAGCTTTTTGTGTCCTACACCTATATGTTGTCACGGATTAAGAACGGGTTCATTTTTTCAAAACAAATCAGCTCCCTGTATAAAAGGAGCTGACCTTCCTGCTTTCTATTTACTTGTGTAACTATTCAGAACCCCTCCCCATACATTCACAAAAGCGCACGACCAGTCGTGCTTTCCCGTTACTTCGTAACTAATTTTGCTTATATACGGGGCGGGGGTTCTGAATAGTTACTTACTTGTTATATTTTACTCTTTCTGATTGCATTATGCAATCCGGAAAATAATTCCTCATAGTGCCCGCATTCTTTCAGACTTACAACAGCCACATGAAGCGCTAAAGGGATTTCCTGATCTTCATAAGAAAAAGTCTGGTTGTTCATCATCCGTATCTTTTCCGCAATTTGTTCTGCATACTCTGCCTTACTGCTGGCTGTTAATACGCAGAATTCATCGCCTCCGATACGGAATACGATATCCTCCTCACCGGAAGCCGCTGTCATACGCCGCATCTGCTCCAAAATTGCCAGATCTCCTGCTTTTCTGGAAATCTCATTGACTGATACCATGTTTTTGATATCACAAAGTACAAAATAACAGTCTTTCCTTTCCTGAAATAAATCGTATAACTCACTGATATCCACATGCCTTCTCTGCATAATGTAATTATCTCCTTTCCCCTGAGGTACACATAACCTCGGAAACAGCTCTGTAAATTTCGCTGTACGAAATTCAGAGGGTTTACAGTTCCATACCTTTTCAAATGCACGTGCAAAAGACTCGTGTGTGCTGTATCCGTATGTAACCGCAATGTCCAGAATGGAAGTCTCAGGCTGCTGTGAAAGCTGCTTTGCTGCTAACATCATTCTTCTGCGGACAATGTATTCATGAACGGAAATATCATGCACACTCCGAAATAATTTTTCAAGGGTGGATTTGGAACAGAAACAAAACTGTGCAACATCCTCTGTTTTAATTTCATCACTCAGATGCGCTTCTATATATTCAAGCGCTGACATTAAAGTTTTTATATTCCGCATCTTTCATCCACCTTTCCGATATCGTATTGTAATTATAGCATGGGATGGTGGTGTCTGTTTGATATTTTGAGTATAGTTTAAGACAAAAAACACACGGTATGATTTTCTTTTTCATACCGTGTGTTTTTTACCGAAACTGCTATATGGCAGAATTTGCATTAAATTTCATCCCTGTACCGGATTTCTCCAAATCGTCCTAACCATTCATCTATAATCAGTTGCCTGTTGTCGCGGACTGCC
>CAYNOE010000487.1:0-2111 GCA_964398745.1 uncultured Lachnobacterium sp. | reverse complement strand
ATAATTGGTACCAGCAGGTTGCTTAAGATGATGGCAAAGGAAACCCCCTCTGCATTTGCACCGAAGCAGCGGAACAGTCCTGTCAAAAGACCGCAGCAGATACCAAATACAATCTGTCCCTTCGGAGTAATCGGAGAAGTCACATAATCGGTTGCCATAAAGAACGCACCAAGCATCAGACCACCGCCGCAAAGCTGTGCCACAACATAATTCACGCTGAATCTGTCTGCCCCGAAAAGGAACATAAATACTGCAAATGTAATAATATAGGATGCCGGAATCTTAAGGTCAATCACACCCAGAAGAATCATAATAACCGCGCCGATTAAAATGGCAATCACGGATGTTTCACCAATGGTTCCCGGAATTTTTCCAGTCAGCATATCCATGACATTGACGGAGGAAAGTCCCTCATTCCTGATCATGCCAAGCGGCGTTGCACCAGAATATGCCTCAAATTTGCTGCTTGAAAAATTCGTCATGTCTGCTGCAAACGCAATCAGAAGAAAACACCGTCCGCCAAGTGCCGGGTTCATAAAGTTCTGTCCGAGTCCGCCGAACATCATTTTTACAATAACAATGGCGAATACACCGCCAATCACGGCTTCCCACCACGGAAGGGATGCCGGAAGGTTTAATGCCAGCAGTAAACCGGTTACAACCGCGCTTAAATCCGGCAGTGAATTTTTTTTATGTACAATCCTGTCAAACACCCACTCAGATGCAAGGCAGGCTGCAATGGTTACTAAAATTAATATCAATGCTTTGTAGCCAAAGTTAATAATACCAAACAGTGTGGCTGGAAGCAATGCAATAATCACATACAGCATCACTTTGCTGGTAGAGTCCTTGGCACGAACATGTGGTGAAGATGAAACCTGGTATTTTTCACTCACAACTATCCACCTCTTTCTTTTATTTTTGTTTTCTCTTTTCTGCTAAAACCTGCTTCTTCATGGTCTTGACAGACTGTGCAACCTGGCGTCTGGAAGGACATACATAAGTACAGCTTCCGCATTCGATACATTCCAGACCATGCCACTTTTCAAACGCTTCCATCTGTCCGGTATTGCCGAATTTGGCAAGCCTGCTCGGAATCAGGTTTTCCGGACATGCTTCCACGCAGCGGCCGCAGTTGATACATGCAAGCGGCTCTCCCATTTCCTTTACTGCATCCTTTGTAAAGCAGAGGATGGACGATGATGTCTTGGTGGTCGGAATATCCAGACTGAACATGGAAAATCCCATCATAGGTCCGCCGGAAATAATTTTCTCCGGCTGTTCCTTAAAGCCGCCTGCAGCTTCCACAAGCTGGCTGTACGGTGTTCCCATGCTGTAAAGCAGGTTGGATGGATTTTTGACTGCATCACCAGTTACGGTGGATACACGTTTCATAACCGGAATTCCATTCTTTACGGCATTATAAACCGCGATAATGGTTTCCACATTGTCCACAATACATCCTGCATCCGCCGGAAGCATTTTGGAATTGATTGCCCGTCCGGTAACTGCATAAATAAGCTGGCGCTCACCACCCTGCGGGTATTTGGTCATAAGCTCGCATACTTCCATTCGTGGCTCATCCTTCGTAAGTTCCTGAAGTTTTGCAATACAGTCCGGTTTGTTGTTTTCCACACCGAACACGCCCTTTGCATTTTTAAAGAGCTGAAGGATGATTTTCATGCCGGCAACCAGTTCGTCCGGATTTTCCATCATTCTGCGGTAGTCTGCCGTCAGATACGGCTCGCATTCCGCGCAGTTGGCAATAATGTACTCAATCCTGTCCGGTTCCTTCGGAGACAGCTTGACGTGTGTCGGAAATCCCGCACCGCCCATGCCTACGACTCCGGCTTCCTTCACCTTATTGATGATTTCTTCACCGGATAAGGAAGTTACATCATCGACTGTTACATATTCTACCTCATTGAACTGGTCATCACTCTCGATCACAATGGAATTCACCATATCACCAACAGCCACCCGCCGCGGTTCAATTTTTGTGACCTTACCGGAAACAGATGAATAGACCGGAGAAGATACGAAGCCGCCTGCTTCTGCAATCTTCTGTCCCTTTAACACCGTATCTCCTACTGCAACGACCGGAGCTGCTG
>CAYNOE010000486.1:0-2113 GCA_964398745.1 uncultured Lachnobacterium sp. | reverse complement strand
ATCCCTATATTTCCTCCACAAAAAGCTGCAGCCTCCTGCCTGAACAGACAGAAGGCTATCATATGTACAAAGCTACAGAACCGGATATATCCCCTAATTCCGTCAAATTACCATGCTCAGTTCAAAAGTAAAAGAGGTCCTCAAACTTTTTATCCAGTGCAACGCATAATAATAAAGCCAGTTTTGCGGTAGGGTTAAACTGTCCTGTTTCAATCGAACTTATGGTATTACGCGAAACGCCCACCAAATCCGCCAGTGCGGCCTGGGAGAGTTTCTTTTCTGCGCGTACCTCTTTGAGATTGTTTTTCAGTTCAAGTGTATCATTCATAGCTTAATGTCCCATAAAAAAACGTACCGTTGCCATTATCGCAATGCAGAACGTAATGACTGCAATAATAAGGTTCTTTTTATTCCTGGTTTTAACATAACGGTAGGTCATCCCCGCAAATACAGATACGCAGACAGTCGCGGATAAATCCATCATCGGAAGCCCCTGTTCTGCCCGGATAAATGTAAAGACAGCTGCCACCAGAACCATGGCTGTATATGACCACATCATGGATTTATCTTTTACCTGAAGTTCCCGTTCGTCCCGTTTTTCAGCCTGCGCTTTTTTTAAAATCTCACTTTTTTCCATAAATCTTATCTCCTTGCCAAGTTTTATTTGCAACTATAATATAGCATTGCCATGAAAACTTGTCAATAGTTTTTGCAAAGTTTTATTGGCAGGTGGGAGCGGCAATATTTTTCCTCTTATACTCCATCCCCCACTCCACCATGGCATCCAGAACCGGCTTTAAACTATACCCCGTTTCCGTCAGGGTATATTCCACGCGTGGCGGTACTTCCGGATAAACCTTCCGGGTGAGCAGACCGCTGTCTTCCATTGAACGTAAATTAGCAGTCAGAACCTTCTGGGAAATATTCCCGACAGACTTTTTCAGTTCGCCAAACCGTTTTGTCCCGTCTAATAAATCACGGATAATCAACACTTTCCAGCGGTCGCTGATAAGCATCAAAGTGGTTTCCACCGGGCAGGCAGGTAAAGTTTTTTCCATGGAAAACCCCCGTTTCTTCATAATAGTTTCATTTCGGTAACTATGGCACAATAAAGTGCTTACTTTACATTTTCTCTTTACGGATATATTATAATCTTGCAAGCGGGAAAAAACAAGCCGCAGGAACAAAATAAATTAAATTTTAGGAGGACAAAGTTATGAAGATCGCAGTGATTTGTGCAAATGGGAAACAGGGGAAATTGATTGTTCAGGAAGCAATCGCAAGAGGGGCTGACGTTACTGCCGTTGTGCGCGGCGAAAACCAGACAGCAGCAACAAGTACGATCCAAAAGGATCTGTTTGACCTGACCACCGCTGATTTAGAAGATTTTGATGTCGTGATTGACGCTTTCGGGGCATGGACACCGGAAACCCTGCCGCAGCACAGCACTTCCCTAAAACATCTTTGCGACCTTGTAAGTGGCAGAGAAACAAGGCTTCTTGTCGTTGGCGGCGCGGGAAGCCTGTATGTGGACGCGGCACATACCACACAGGTAATGGACGGGGCAAGCTTCCCGGAGATGTTCAAGCCGCTTGCCTCCCATATGGGTAAGGCACTGGATGAGCTCCGTACCAGGACGGATGCAAAATGGACGTACATCAGCCCTGCGGGGGATTTCCAGGCAGACGGGGCTAAGACCGGGAAGTATATTTTGGGCGGAGAAGAACTTACGTTGAATTCGAAGGGGGAAAGCGTAATCAGTTACGCGGATTATGCGGTTGCCATGGTTGATGAGGCATTCAATGGGAAGCATATCCAACAGAGGATTTCCGTTGTGGCGGAATGAGCAGGGGGAAGCAGCATTCCGCCAAATGTAAGGATTCCAAGGCGGGTGAGGGAGAAAACCTTATCCGTCTTGGTTGTAAAAATTGTCAAAATTTAGATAATTTTACCGACTGACCAAGATAGGAAAGATTATTGCGCATGAATTTTCCAAATGTCCATCCCGCCGACTGAAATACTTTTCGGCAACTGCCCCATACCATAACGGATGTGATTTCCATCAACAACACCCGAATCCATTCCATGTAGAATTTATTTTTAAAATGGGAAA
>CAYNOE010000485.1:0-2118 GCA_964398745.1 uncultured Lachnobacterium sp. | reverse complement strand
CAAAACATCTGCTGGAGCAGGCAAAGGAAGCGGTCAGGAAGCAGGAACAGATTCTAAAGGAATGGGAAGCAAAATTAAAAGAGATCCAGAGTCAAATGCAGGAGGTGCGTAAAAAGACCGGGCTTGCAGGAGGACTGGACATTTATCAGGAAGAAAGAGAACATTTGGAAACTTACCGGGAGGAGTATCAGGAAGTAAAGACGAAACACGGGAAATATCTGGACACGCTTGCATGGATTCAATCGGACAGGGATCAGATAGAAAAATTAGAACTGGATTTGGATGAACTGATTTATGAGATGCAGGAAATAAGAAAGAAATATGACCTCTGTCTGGCAGAATTAAAGTCCGTTCGTGAACAGCTTAAACTGACAGACTACGAAGAGGTAAAGGAACGCCTTGAGCACTGCGTGAAGCGTCTGGATAGCCATACAGGAATTCCGAGGGAAAAGGAAGATTCTAGAACAAGGCAGGGACAACTGGAAGCAGAAATTAAGAATAAAACGGAAACCCTGAACAGGGAAACGGAAAATTTACAGTATAAAGACATCAAAAGAAAACAGTGGGAGAAAGTATTTCTGGCGGAGTACAGGCTTGGCTATGTGCCGTGTGACTTTGTCCAAACAGAAGAAAGTAAAGAACTGGCAGGCAGAACAGCACAGATGCTTTACGGACAGACGGGAACAAAGGGGAGTCTGGAACTGGTGCAGGATCTGCAGAAAGTTTTTTATGAAAAACGCGGGGTTTTAACAGAATACCAGCCCGTGCAGCGGAATAATGTATTTGAAGAATTGCAGAAATCAGATGCGGCGGAATTAAAACCGGAGGAAGTAAAGCGTATTGATTTTCGGGCAAAATACAGAGGGGCGGAAATCAGTTTTCCTGAGCTGGTTTTACAGTTGCACAGTGATATGGAAAAGCTTGGAAGCCTTTTAAGCGAGAAGGACAGGGAGTTGTTTGAGGATATTCTTTCTAATACAATCAGCAGAAAAGTCCGTGCAAAAATTCAGGAAAGTAATCGCTGGGTTGAGGCGATGAACCAGATGATGGAGTCCATGGAAACGTCCAGCGGTCTGACACTGAGCCTGAAATGGCAGCCGAAGAAAGCGGAAAAAGAAGGACAGTTAGACACAAGGGAACTGGTGGATTTACTACAGACCGATGCGGAGATTATGCGGCAGGAAGATATTAATCGTTTATCTTCCCATTTCCGTTCCTGCATCAGTGAGGCAAGAAAGCAGTCGAAAGAGGAACATAATCTGCAGTCATTCCATGTCATTATGAAGGAAATCTTAGACTACAGAAAGTGGTTTGAATTTCAGCTGTATTTTCAGAAAACCGGGGAAAAGAAAAAGGAAATGACCGACCGCATGTTTTTTACATTCAGCGGCGGGGAAAAGGCAATGTCCATGTATGTACCGCTCTTTTCAGCGGTAGTGGCAAAATATAAAGGCGCAAATGAAGATGCGCCGAGAATTATTTCACTGGATGAGGCATTTGCAGGCGTGGATGAAATGAATATTAAGGATATGTTTCGTCTAATGATTCAGCTGGAACTGAACTTTATTATCAATTCGCAGGTATTGTGGGGCGATTATGATACAGTTCCGAGTCTGGCAATTTATCATTTAATCCGTCCGTTAAATGCAAAGTGTGTAACCGTAATCAAATATATCTGGAATGGGAAAGTGAAGGCGCTCGCATAATGGAAACAGATTTGATTAATGCAGTTTTATATTTTAAAAAGTATCCGGTTTATAATAAACTTTTTGCGGCGATGCGAAAAAAGTATGCCAGTCTGGGGCATCTGGGAGGAGCGTTTATTCTGGATTTGTCAGCGGAAGAAAGAAATACGCTTTCCGGTTTTCTGGGGCTGGATCTGGGAAAGAAAACGACAGTAAAGCTGTCTTTTTCCAGCCTGGAAAAAGCATTAAAAAGAAGCAGGTTTGCAGCTTGTACATGGGAAGAAATTATCGTGAGCCATGATGGAAAACCTCTTCTTATAAAGAAGGAGGAACGGCAGCAGAAAAGAAAGGAGCGGGAGCTTTTTTGTGAAAGTGAACTTGCATTGTGTACGGATGAAAATGTGAGGGCATGGATGTCAGACCTTTTGACAGG
>CAYNOE010000484.1:305-2120 GCA_964398745.1 uncultured Lachnobacterium sp. | reverse complement strand
TAGTATAAAGGTAAATCCACGTTGTTACAAATGTGGGGTCACTTCATATTATCTACACGGAAGGGAAAGGCTGGTGCGTGGCCTCCGAACTGGAAGAAGGGGACGTGCTGCGCACGCAGGACGGGAAGACAGAGACAGTTGCCAGTGTTGAAACGGAGACACTGGATGAGCCGGTAAAGGTTTACAACCTTGAGATTGAGGACAGCCATACCTACTATGTGTCAGCGGACGGGGTGCTGGTGCATAACAAGTGTGAAGACCATCATATTGCATCGGATAAATCACAAAAATATACTCCTCAATATTAAGAAACTTTTTGGTTATGCCGGAAAAGATTTGCAGTATGATAAAAATATTATACCGCTTGATAACAATCACAGGGGAGCCCATACAGATGCATATAAGGTCTGGGTTCTGGAAGGATTGCAAAAACACCTGAAAAAGGAAGAGAATGATAAGGTTAATACAGAAATACTTGATATGGTACTGGACATGATAACAAGGGCACTGAATGAAAATACAAGACTCCCATATACGGACGGGAAGGAAGCACTGAAAAATTATTCATGGGAAACAGGCTGGTAATTGTATCAGGCAATTTCCCGGGGGAATGTGAAGCCGGGCAGAGCCGGCTTCACATTATAAAAAACTGGAGGACAGAATTATGGAATGGGAACGTTTTACATGCTGCCAGGAAATTCCGCATTTTGAAAAAATCAGGAATGGATACAGGTGTGCAGACTGTGGAAAAATTTTTCCGCATAAGACGATTGATTATATGGGGGAACATACTGCTTTCCGCAGGCTGAAGTACAGAAGCAAATTCAGGGGATTCGAGGCTGATTATATAAGGGCTGCAGGTTTATTTGCAACCCTGAAAACCGGCACGGCCAGCATCATGCAGATGGATGGACAGTACAGGGTCAGGGATACAAAAGACATAAAGGTCAAAAAAAAAAGCAGCAATGAACCTCAGTTTAAACTTTAACAATACATTCCTTACCGTTACCCAAAGTGGGATTATTGATGTTTACAGTACTGACACGCAGGAAGCGGTAGCACAGTTTAAAACCGTGAGAACAAAAAACAGCGACTACTATGATATGAAAGTATGTCCGCTGGGAACGGACGGCAGGTGGCTGCTTGTTGACAGGGAAAAAGTCTCATGCTGTTCAAATGATTTTAAGGAATGCCAGACACTGTTACTATTCCGGGATGTGGTCAGGGGGGATGTTTTGTCAATTGCAAGTGTAGACTGCAATTTGGGGTATGACTGTTTTGCCGTGCATATTAATTACTGGATTGACAGCCAGCATATTGCACAAGCGAGCTTTATCATAGTCAGCAGGGAGGAAAAATATGATATCAGACATATCCTTTATGCACCGGAAAATGACCTGACATATGATTTTGGCAAACAAATATACCGAGGCGTATATCATGATAAAATGATTATGGTAAACGAACAGGGCAGGATTGATGAACAGTGCAGGCTTCCCACAGTCAGAAGCTATTCAGATGGAGGGGGAATTTTCTGGGTGGAGGAATTCATAAGGTTTCCGGAGAAATTATTTCCATTGTCAGATCATGCAGTTGCGCTTGTTTATTTATATGAAATCATCATTCTGGACACACGGGAACAAAAAATTATTGCAGCATATGAAACGGGTTACGGTATCATATCATCCTTTCATGTAATGGATTCAAATACCATCTGTTTTTCCGGGGGGAGAAACACATATATTGTTGAAATTGATTATGACAGGGATAACCAGCAGGGGAGACCGTAAATTAAAATTGAAATATCAAGATTTA
>CAYNOE010000484.1:0-295 GCA_964398745.1 uncultured Lachnobacterium sp. | reverse complement strand
CGCCCCCAAAGAATATGCAGACCGGGCCACCTTATGGAACGCTGTTGAACTGTCCGAGAAAGGACAGCGCAATCTCCATATCCATGTTTTACTTACTATGCGACCTCTTACTGAAAACAGGGAATGGGGAGCGAAACAGAAGAAAATCTATGACTTTGACGAGAACGGTGAAAAGATACCAGTGATTGATAAAAAGACAGGTCAGCAGGAAGACAGCCGCTCCTGAACTTTGACGGGGACAGGGCGGCTGTCTTTCATATGCGGCTGCCTTATCTTTTGCAATACTTTCTTTCGG
>CAYNOE010000483.1:0-2132 GCA_964398745.1 uncultured Lachnobacterium sp. | reverse complement strand
TATCTTTTTTCATTAATTTAATACTTTTCTCATGATCTTTATCATCTGATGCTATGTCTATAAATTTATCATCCCAATATTCAATTGGCTTATCACATAAACTATATCCAAATATTTTGCATTTTCCTTTTTTAATATCATACTGATTATCATTTTCATTAGTATAATATTCTTCTATTTGCATATGTTTTTTATAAAATTGTTGTGCATCACGATTCCAAACTTCATAGGTAAATAATCTAAAGAAATCTTTATTATATTGTTTTGCCTTTTCAATTATATCCTTAAAAATTTGACTACCATATCCTTTAAATCTATAGTTTTCTAATACTCCAAACCAGCTTAACCATATTGTATCACTATATTTAGGAATATCATATAATCCTACAACACCTATTGGGATGTCATTTTTAAAAACTAAAAAATTGATAGGTAAATCTAATGTATCACTTTGTATTTCTTTCGAGTATTCTAAATAAGCGCTTGAATCTGGAAATATTTTATATTGGATTCTTGAAGCTATTACAATATTATCTTTGCTTATCTTTTCATATTTTAATATCAATTGTACCACTCCATAATTTTTCTTAATTCTTTTCTTGTTTTTTAGGAAGTCTGGACTTTTCGAGATTCTTCATTACCTATTTCACAATTGTGCAAAATCTTAGAATACGGATTGCTCGGTGTCCTAAAAGCAATAGTGCATGTTTTTAAATCTTCTCGAAAATAATTGTTTTCTCCTTTATTAATAGAGTTTTTAATTTTTTTAAATTTGTATTAAGACTTCCAAAAATTAATAGGTAATAATAATTACTAACTAATATAAGCATAGCATGAATTAACGATTTTGTTCTATAAATTTAACTTGTTCGCTTGTATTAAAACTATTGAACATTTGATGTGAGTATCGTTCTCCAATCTTGAAAAAGAAAGAGAGAAGTTTAACGACTCTTTAGGTAAAAGAAATAGTCAGTAATAATTTGTTAACTGACCATAGTATATCACGTATATCACGATTTTTCAAAAAAGCAAAAAGCATTAAATAACGTTCATATTTAAGTAAAATATGATATAATACTAATTACTAGAGAAGGAGTCCTTTTATGAATTGTTATGTAAAAAGTGGAATTGCAATATTAAATGATACCACTAAAGATTTAAAAAATTTAAATGAACTTGGAATATATTTAGCAAAGCAAACTGATATTGATGCTCTAAAATCTTTAAAACTTTTAATTTTAGCTTCTGAAAATTCAATGTTAGATAAGGATTTTAATATTCATAGTATTAAAACTTATACTAAAAAATTTATGATTGATACGTTCAAATGGAATGAATCGGTAATTGGTAATTTATCCATGAATCCACAAAATATTGGATTGGAATTAATGGATTATATTTTACATAATTATGAAGTAGATTTAACCGTCCAACCTTATGATAGTGGATATACAATATTTGATTTTTGGACTCGTTCATTTGCTAGAATAGAAGATGACCAAGATATTTTCTATAAAAGATATGATATGATTGATAAAAAATTAGAAATTGTCTCATTTATGATTCAAAATGGATTATTGGATGCTAATCAAATTGATGTCTTATTAACTTCGTTTGATAGGTGTATTCAAAATAAATATTTCTATACAAGGGAACAATTGTTAAGGATGCAAGAAATATTTAATAGCATAAAATCAAAAGAACAATTAGAATTTAACGTTTCAAAATTAATCACTCAAAATAAAATAGAACTTAATTGTTCTAGAGATGAGCTTATTAAAAAATTATCATCAAATATAAACCAAGTAGAATCGACTTCTGATAGTTTTAGGGAATTGTTAGATTATCAAATGTTAAACGATCAATGTGTATATATGTTACAAACTATTCCTACTTTAATTAAGAAAAAAATAATAAAATAAAATATTTACACACGTTCATTGATGATGTCAATGTACAAGTGTGTCTTACCAAATTGACAAAAGAAAACTACTTTCAATTTAATTTTGAGAGTAGTTTTTATATTATCTCGAAACAGTTCGAGTTTGATATCAATCTGGTGCCTCTGATCGGACTTGAACCGATACAGTAATAATACTACTGGATTTTGAGTATGCATTATGAATACGGAC
>CAYNOE010000482.1:0-2149 GCA_964398745.1 uncultured Lachnobacterium sp. | reverse complement strand
AAACATATACAATACCAGAGGAAATATCCGACGTTATCCCGTATAATGTCTTAGAAATAAATAATTTATCAGATAAAAATCCAGCAGAACATCTTAAAAACCATGCGTCCAAAAAACAAACGGTAACTGTTTATTCTGTAATGCAGCTGGTCTGGCTGACCGGTATTTTGGCTTTTGTTCTCAATTATTTTATAAAAATGTATGCTTTGTCTTTTAAAAAAAAGAAAGCAGTCAGACTTTGCGAATACAAAAATGTGAAAATGTGGAATGATTCCACGGGAGCCTGTGTAATAGGAATTATTCATCCGGTTATCTACGTACCTTATGGCTGTGACGGAAAACCATTAGACATTATTATCCGTCATGAACAGCAGCATATCAGACATTTTGATTATTTGTTTGTGCTGTTTTTTTATTTTGCGTTAGCACTAAACTGGTATAATCCGCTGGCATGGCTTGCGTACCATATGGCAAAGCAGGATATTGAAAAAGCATGTGACGAACGTGTATTGCTTCAGGCCACACAAGAGGAACGTCAGGCATATGCAAAAATATTGCTGGAGTTTTATAAAAATATGTCGGCAGATTCAGCTATTCCTGGATTTGGAGCAGCGAATATAAAAGACCGGATGAAAAATATTGGCATAAAGAAAGAAAAGAAAAAAATATATTCCGTACTCTTTTTGAGTCTGGGATGCCTGATTCTGGGAGCATGTTCGTTTTGCCAGACAAAAGACCATATGGGGAATAAACAAGCAGACTATGGAGTTATGGCAAAAGAAATGGCATCGGATAAAATAGGGACGGCAATCCCCAGTTTGATATATATTGGACATGAAAACTGTATATTTTACGATTATCATGGAGTCTTCTGGTATAATTTTAATGAACAGGTATTTACGGACTATCTGGCGTTTTCTGATATTGAATTTTCCTCAAATACACAAGGAGATAATGCTACTATGGTTCTTTCTGAAAATAACGGGCAAACAGTTCATATCATAAACCGTACCAGTAAAGAGATGTATACCTATGATTCCAAGGAAAAAAACGGAATATCAGGCTACTATTCAGAGGATACCATGCCGGAAACTTCCATGGATTCGCTGTCTACAATAGAAAAACAAATAGACCATGCCATCAGTCCTATTTATTCTGTTGGGGCGAATACAGAAGTTTACTGGACGTATGAAGGGGACGGTGGAAGATATTCAAACCTTTATTTAACCATGAATAAAAACGGAAATATTATAAAATATTCCGTTTTTAGATAGATACCAGTTTTTATAAAATAAGAAGATGATGGAGGAAGTTTAAATGAAACAAAAATTAGTGATGCTGACTATGATTTTTACGCTGATGTACCCGGGAAACATAATTGCACAAATGACCGAAACCTCAGAGACAATTGAGTACAGACAAGAGGAAGTGCAACAATGTATAGATAATTTTTTCTATGCATATGAAGGCATTGGAAATTTTGATGACACATCTGATTCAATGAAAGTGATTCAGAATTTATCGTCAGATAAAAATTTGAATTCCAAACCTGATGAAGAATCGTATCTTAATACGGTTCAGTATATGCTGGAAAGAAAAGACTATATCCAAAAGGTAACAGATGTTGATCTGACAGAATATAATAAGAAGGTCAATACCCATATAACCAATATTAACAAAAGAAATAACATGATTGATGTGACGGTAGATGTTTATCGAACATGGAATTATAGTTTTTCAAACGATATTGAATCCGCAACCAAAGATACATATGTGGTATCATTAGGTATTCAGAATCATGAATATGTAATTAATGATATTACCGGATTTGGTGCATCTATTTTGATGTTGAATTAACTCGAAAGAGTGATAAAATATCAAAAAATGAGAAAAATGAAATGCTTAATGAGTTAAAAACTGATTTTGTAGCGGAGTTAAAATCTCATACAGATGAATTAAAATCACAAGAAAAACCACCAAAAACCTGAATCCGATATCCATGAGATTCCCTCCCTTCCGCTCCGATTCTATCCCTCCGGACACGGTTGCGGCCACCAACTATTCCGCAACTTTCGGTTGCGGCGGGGATTTTGCGGAAGGTAAAGCGCCCCTCCAACCGGCCGGTTATTCCATCGTGTCCCCTGTCAGC
>CAYNOE010000481.1:0-2150 GCA_964398745.1 uncultured Lachnobacterium sp. | reverse complement strand
TTCCCGATATCACGCCGCTTAATGCGAGTTCTGCTTTCCCATCCGCATTGACAGGGGATACGGAAGCATCCAGTCCCACCGGGGATAAAGAAAAACAGATACATGACTTTCCTTTTTTACTTCCCGTAACCCCAAATTCCGAATCAATGATACATGCCTTGTCTCACCACCATGGAAGTCTGTCCCAGTTTCTGATTATAACCAATTCGCAAAGAACGGCCAGAACAATTATTACAATACTGCCTATCACAGCCCCTTTGCCCGGTTCTTCTTCCTCTTCAAACCAGAATTCTTCCATATCGTTCTTATTAATGAGCAGGGTTACTTTTTCCCCCTTCACATGCACCTTTTTCAGCCATAGTGATTTGTCGTAAAAAATCATCCCTTCATATTCTTCCAGTCCGGTAAACGTATAAAGATATCTGTACTTGTCATCATTCCTGACAATCGTTTCATACAAGGATTTGTCCATTCTTTTTCTTTCCCTGTTAGTAATAACAGCATTTATGCGCTTTGTCATGCGCTGTTTTTTCCCTTCGTATCTGGCAATTCTCCCGGATTGCCGGATGATAATTGATATTGCAATTATAATCCCTGTTATAACCCCTAAACTACCTCCCAGTCTTGTCCTTCGGCCCCCTGACAATAACATACACTCACACGCCGCCACTGCAGTTGCTGCTAAATTCATTTTGGTTCCCCTCCATGCTCTTTTTCATACTTCCGGACTTTTTCAATCAGATCACGGTTATAACGCCCCCACTCAGTATCGAACTTCTTTAGGAACTTATCGGTATCCCCGTCCAGCAGATATGTCTGTATCAGGGCGTCCACCGCCATTTCCGAAGGATAATAGTGGTCCTGAAAATCTGCAATTTTTCCTTCCTCAATGTAACTGCTCATTCCATCCAGCATGGATGGGAGGTTAAAATCCCCGGCTTTGCAGGGAGCTGCATTCTGGTCGTCAATATATGCCTGTACATTTTCATCCTCTAAGAAAAACCGCAATACCTCATAGGCAGCTTCCTTATTCTGGCAGTTCTCCATCACGCAAAACTGCAGGTCATTACCGGAAGTCAAAATATTATCATCTTTGTTATGGCACGCCGGATAGACAAAAGAATCTATATTAATATCCGGATTTACTGACTTTATCTGCGGAACTGCATAGCTTCCTATCATGTACATGGCAGATTCACCTCTGGCAAAAGCAGTACATGCATCATTGTAAGAATATGCAACCGGATCTTTTGGTCCGTAAGCAAGTAACTCTTTCATCTGCTCTGCCACCTCTCGGTATTCAGCCGAAAAAGTAGTCTTACCTTTATTTACGTCAGCGCACACCGTCGCATAAGACAAAGATGTTGCCGCACTGTTCCATGGGGATAATGTTGTCCATGTATCTTTATACCCCATATACAAAGGCAGAATTCCTTCTTTTTGTATTTCCTCACACAACGCAATAAACTCATCCCATGTTTCCGGAATGCTCCAGCCATGCTCCTCAAAAATATCTTTATTATACAGCACCCCTGCAGCGTTTGCCATGTAAGGGACTCCATAAATCCCTTCCGTTGGAACAAACTCCAAATTCTCATTGGTTTCCAGATAATTTTCCTTAATATCTGTAAGCCCGTCAAAATCCGAAACATCCGCAAGCATATCCGCATCAATAAAATTCGAGAAATTGGTGTCCCCTCCAATTCCAATAATATCCGGATAATCTTCTCTTACAAAACGGGTTTTTATCACTGTCATGGCATCATTGGGTGAGGAAATTTTCAACTCAATATCATCGTGGGTTTTGTTAAACTTCTCCTCCATTTCTTCAAAAAAACTAACGGCTTCCGGCTTATAATGTACCAGTTCAATCACCGTTTTACCATCATCTGCCGCTTTGCCGCAACCGGAAGAACAAAGGGAGGTGACTGCTGTAACAACAGACAAAAGCACATATTTCATTCTTCTTAGCATTTATCCATTTCTCCTTTCTTGTAAACCGATTTCCTTTAAGTTAAAACAATTATAATATACCAAAATGCGAATTAAAATATCTGTATAATTCAAATTTTATGCCAAAATGCAATTTTTTCACTTTTATCTTGCATTGATATAGCATTTTGGTATATATTATAATCAGAAACTGGAAA
>CAYNOE010000480.1:0-2160 GCA_964398745.1 uncultured Lachnobacterium sp. | reverse complement strand
GAGGGTATATATGGCAGATATGATCTTTTACGGCGCAGGTCAGAATGCACAGCGTCATCTGAATGAATGGAGAGAAAAAGGGTATGTTCCGGTCTGCTTTGCAGATGTGGACATTCGCAAACAGCATACATTTTTGGAAGGGATAGAGATTTTGCCCATTTTGGAAGCAATAAATAAGTATCCTGATTATGAAATTGTCTGCACACAAGCACCCTTTGCATTAGAAGAGATTCACCAATATCTCTTGGCTTTAGGCATACCAGAAGAAAAAATACGGTTTATAGAAAAACCGTTACCTTTAAATCGTACTTATGAGGATAATCTTTATCCGCGGCTTTATCAGATATATCAGGCGTTTCAGGATGATTTGTCGAGAAGCTTGTTTTGGGGAAGGATAGAATATTCGTTATCACATAATCTGTCAAGCGTTTATCGGGCGATGATTTGTGATGCCAATATGGAGTGGCTTAATTCTAAAATTCCTTATGCAAAAAAGAGATACGGGGAAATGCCGGGATTATGGGAATTACTTTATGATAATTACCCGGTACAGAAAAACAAGCTGTATTTAATGGCATTTGATGATACGTGGAATGAATTTGAATGGGTAGTTGAACGTTTTCTTGACGCAATGCCAAACCTTGGAATCCGCATGGAAGGCTGTTTTATGCCTAATAACAAGACAAGAAGGGAATATCTGGGCTTGCCTTGTATAGATGAAGATACCTTTTGGCAGTCTATTGATGCGAATGCCCGTATTGTTATCGGATTCCCTAGCTGGTGCTTGGAAACGAAAGAAGTTCTTGATCGATATCCGCAGCATAAAGCGTTATTTTATCCTATAGCAGATACGGCACATCCGCAATATATCGAAGACTTTCTTGTGCCAAAAGAAGATGAAATTTACGTAGATGTAGGAGTTTTCGATTTTCAAAACAGTATTGATTTCATCAATTGGGCAAAGAATGGCTGGAAGAAGATTTATGCATTTGAACCGGATTCAAAACAATATGCGGTTTCAAAAGCTAGGATACATAGTTTGGCAAATACAGATATCAATAAGATCGAGTTGGTGAATAAAGGACTTAGTTCAAGAAATGGTATGTTGGAGTTTCCGGCAGAGTATAAAATGTCAGGGCAGACAAATGGCGAAACCATTTCAGTTGAAGTGGTTTCTCTGGATTCTTACCTGGCAGGCGATGCGGTCACTTTTGTGAAAATGGATGTAGAAGGAGCAGAGATGAGTGTCCTTCTGGGAATGGAAGAAACAATTCGGCAGCACAAGCCCCGGCTGGCAGTGTGTGTCTATCATAAGCATGAAGATATTTTTGAGATTGCCGGTTATCTATTGGGGTTAGTGCCTGAATATAGATTTTACCTTCGTCATTACAATTCAAATGAAACGGAAACTGTTTTATTTTGTGTAATCTAATTAAAAATGCCATTGAGGAGGAAGAAAATGAAATTTTGCTCTCGTTTTTACGACTATTTGTATTTAGATCACTATAATGGAAGCATATGCATATGTCCATGGATGCAACCCAAGGATGCGGTTATTGGGAATCTGTTGGAAGATACCGTGGAGGATGCATATAATTCCGAATATGCCAATTATCTTAGATCGACAATGGACGACCAGTCATTTCGTTTTTGCAGGCCGGAGGCATGTCCTCATATACAAAATAATGATTTGGAAGAAATCACAGAGGAGGAATATGAAAAGAGGAAAAAATCCTCTTATTATCCGACGGAAATCAATCTGGCGTATGATTTTGTGTGCAATCAGAGCTGTGAAACTTGCCGCAAGTCTGTTTTTGTCCCGCCGGAAGGCTATTCATATGATATGGAAAAAATCCGAGAAAAAATTACTCCTTATTTGAATACTGCGGAACATTTTTCAGCTTCCGGTCATGGAGATCCTTTTGCGTCGCCGCATATAATGAATCTGCTGGAAAATCTTCATATTGAAAATCCGAAACTGCACATTTTGTTAGAGACAAACGGAGTTTTCTGCGATGAGGAACACTGGGAAAGAATCAAACATTTAGGAAAAAGCCATCTGAGCCTGGTAGTCACGATAAATAGTTTCGATGAATTTACCTATAGGCATATATCCCGCGGGGGAAATTTTAAAAAGGTGATGCATAATTTGGAGTTCCT
>CAYNOE010000479.1:0-2164 GCA_964398745.1 uncultured Lachnobacterium sp. | reverse complement strand
TTGCAGCGGAGTGCAAAGTCCTGGGCTGAACTGTTACCTTTCAAAGCTGAAATATTTATTTCTTACTTGCGTTTTTTTGTGAAGAGTGATAATATAGAAATATGTTATTGTGAAAATGATAGTTATAAAATGAAGTATGAAATTTTACCTTATCAGTATGGTTTTATCATCCGGATACAGACAGCAGAGGATGCGAGGTGGAGAATATGCAGTTGGTTTATACCAATGATAAGTGTGTGGGATGTAATAAATGTATACGTGCCTGCAGCTGTGTGGGTGCCTGTATTGCAGTTGCCGGGAAGGAAGGCGAATCCAGGATTGAGGTGGATCCGGTAAAATGCATTGCCTGTGGTGCCTGCATTGATGTGTGCGAGCATGGGGCGCGGGAATACAATGACGATACAGAACAGTTTTTTGCAGATTTGGCAAAGGGAGAAAAGATTTCCCTGTTGCTTGCACCGGCTTTTAAGGCGAATTATCCATCCGAATATGAAAGTGTTCTGGGAGGTCTTAAAAAGCTTGGCGTAAACAGAATCATAAGTATTTCCTTTGGCGCGGATATTACGACATGGGGATATCTGAAATATGTGGAAGAACATAATTTCAAAGGAGGGATTTCCCAGCCATGCCCGGCAATTGTCGGTTATATTGAGCACTATATCCCGGAACTGATTCCAAAGCTTTTTCCGGTACAGAGTCCGTTAATGTGCGGGGCAATATATGCCAGAAAAGAACTGAAAATTACGGATAAATTTGCATTTATCAGCCCTTGTATTGCGAAGAAGGCAGAAATAAATGACCCGAATAATAAGGGGCTTGTAAACTATAATGTAACTTTTGACCATCTGATGGAGTATGTCAGGGCGCATAATATCAAGGGCAGCCTTGCGAGTGATGAGATTGAATACGGGCTTGGTTCCATTTACCCGATGCCGGGTGGATTAAAGGAAAACGTATACTGGTTTCTTGGGGAAGATGTATACATCCGGCAGATTGAAGGTGAAAAACATGTATACAAATATCTGGAGGCGCATAAAAAAGACATTGCAGCCGCCTCAAATAAGGAACTGTTTGTGGATGCCTTAAACTGTGGCATGGGCTGTCTGTACGGAACCGGTGTGGAGCCGGAAAAGGCAAAGACCGATGATGCGCTTTACAATGTACAGAGGATTAAGGAGTCATGCAAGAAAGCAGCAAGAAACAGCGCATGGTCCAAACGGCTTTCACCAGCGGCAAGACTTGCGAAGCTGAACAGGCAGTTTTCCCATTTAAAGCTTGAGGATTACCTGCGTAAATATACGGACCGTTCGGCGGAATGCGCTTATACCAGGCCGTCTGACAGTGAGATGGACACGATCTTTACGGATATGAACAAGAACACACAGGAATCGCGGCATATTGACTGTCAATGCTGCGGGTATGAATCCTGTGAGATGATGGCGGCGGCAATCCATAACGGATTCAGCAGGCGGGAAAACTGTATCCATTACATAAAAGACCTTGCCGAATTAAAGAGCAGGGAGGCAGTGGAACTTACAGAGGTGGTAAAGAAAGAGAAGGAAGAGCTTGCACAGCAGAATGAGCATACCGCACAGGCTGTTGAGGAAGTGGAAAGCATGTTCAGGGATCTTTATCAGTCGCTGGATGACATGACGGCCGGAAATGAAAATAATGCGCAGGAAAGTACTGCGATTTCCGGGGATATCATACAGGTATCCGAGTTCTGCAGTAATCTGGAGAAATCCCTGAAGGATATTGAAACGCTGATCCAGAAGCTTGGCGAAAACAATAAACAGGTGGTATCCATTGCATCCCAGACGAATCTTCTTGCCCTGAATGCGAGCATTGAGGCTGCGCGGGCAGGAGAGGCGGGGAGGGGATTTGCAGTTGTTGCAGATGAAATTAACCAGCTTGCATCCCAGTCCAAGGAAACGGCCAATAAGAGTAATGATGACCAGGCACATGTAATGGCATCCATTACAAGCATCTTTAGGGAAATGGAAACACTCCTTGAAGTAATCAGCAGTGTTAATGACAAGACGCAGAATCTGGCGGCTGCCACGGAGCAGATTGCGGCTTCGTCCGATATGATTCTGCTGACGGCGGACAATGCAAGAAAAACGCTTTCGGATCTGATAAACCAGTAAAAACAAAAAAACTTTCA
>CAYNOE010000478.1:0-2177 GCA_964398745.1 uncultured Lachnobacterium sp. | reverse complement strand
TGTCCAGTACATAAATAGAGAAAAATTATTTTTGGTAAATTTCACATATTTTTATAAAAATATATGCCGTAAAGCATTGCAAGACCAGGAAATCCAAGGATTCCCGATGTCAAAACGGTAGTCGGATTTAACCCCACACCACTTGTCATTCCAAATTTTTGCATACAGGTATTTATCAAGAAAATTGCCAATGTACCTAAAACCATCCGTAAAACAAAATTCAAAAGCCACTCTGTCCGCTTACGCATTGCTCCAATTAAAAGCACTCCCGCACAAATACCGACTATCCACAAGATTCCTGTATTCTGATTCATATTTTATTATCCAAAAAGGTCTTTTTCTAATGTATGCCTGTACTTATCTGATTATGCACTCTTTGGCACAATTTTACCAAATAAGGTAAAATTAGGAATATTTGGCATGCATTTGGCTATACTTTACTATCAGATAAAATAATGTAATAAAAGGAGTGTAGTCTTTTATGAAGGTATTATTTCGGCAGGAACGGGTAGAAAACATACCCATAGAAGAAGATTTCAACTGTCCCACATTACAGGAAAACATAGAAAAAACCCGTTATGCACTGGAAAATGCATACGCGGGTTTTGACAATGCAACCGACCCTGATTTAATTGACTGCTATATATATGAGGTCAATGCACTCCTGAAAAGATATAAGTATCTAACTGACCTTGCCGAAAAAGAGCGGCAGACTGTTCCGGAACTATGCCCGGAATCCCCGATTCGTGCCCTGTTCAGCCATGTTTTCGGATAATTTGTTTTTACCATAGGTCAGACCGGCATATACGGTCTGTGAGTTTTGCATGACGGGTGCAGAGGTATCCTGCTTCGCAAGTTCCCGGTATGCAGAAAGAAGATTTTCAATCACCAGGCGGACATGGGAAAGGGATTCTGTATCTTTTCTGATGTCCGCTTTAATTAGCTCCCGATTGCAATACATATACAGGGAAAACAGCCTGACAGCCAATTCATAATCCAGATTCAGGGATGCCTGCAATTCATCCAGGCATCCTTTCACTTTACGGAGCGCTTCCCTGTATTCCTGAATCTCTGATTGTTCATGCGCTATTTCTGCTTCATCAAGATAAGTAAGGAGCATTTCATATAAAATTACTATCATTTCAGTTTTATTTGCCTGTGTAATACGCAGTGTAAACTGCTGTTTGCATTCCTTCGTCATCTCAATCTCCGATTTCACATTTTATTATTAGCATTTCTTATATAAGGTGCTACTGTAACAACTGCAATGCCTGTGACGGTCTTTCATTTGCCTGTGCAAGCATAGAGGTTCCTGCCTGCGTCAGAATCTGGTATGTGGTATACTTTGTCATCTCCTCAGCCATATCCACATCCATGATTCTGGAATAAGCCGCCGTCATATTTTCACTGGTGATGTCCAGCGTATCGATTGTCGATTCCAGTCTGTTCTGATATGCACCCAGACGGCTTCTGACAGAAGAAACATAGCCAATCGCATTACTCATTCTGGAAAGGGCATCGGCTGCACCATCTACTGTCGAAACATCAATTCCCTCAATTCCCATATTTTTTAATTTGACTTTAGGTATCCTTACTTCTAAGACCTGCCCTTCATTGGAACCGATTTGCAGTCGCATGGCTCCGATGCCGGTTACGTCTATATTTAATTCACCGATACTGGCATCGCCCTTTTTTGCAACCTCATTCAAATCCAGACGCATTTCAAAGCCAAGGCTTCCTGTAAGCGTCACTTCATTATCCTTGATTTCTTTTACAGTGACACCTGCGGGGAAATTGGCACCGAACTGAGGAACAAAAGAATCTATTTCTCCTGTCTCGGCATCATAACCTATGGCTGCGCTTGTAATGGTATACACCTTTGTTGCAACTTCATCGGAATAGTAACTTACCGTTACATCTTCCACATCCGTGTATGCTCTTAAATCAAACTCACCGTTCATAAGTTTCTGACTGTTAAATTCTATGGTATCAGAAACCCTGTCAATTTCATCACAAAGTTCACTAATCTCCTGCTGAACCAGTTCCCTGTCTCCATCAGACATAGTTTCGGTTTTTGCCTTTACTGTCAGTTCATTGATACGCTGCAACATGCTATGGACTTCGGAAAGCGCACCGTCAACCGTTTCAATCACAGAAATACCGTCACCAGCGTTCTG
>CAYNOE010000477.1:0-2177 GCA_964398745.1 uncultured Lachnobacterium sp. | reverse complement strand
AATCAGAAAAAATTTATGAACATGCAATGTCTATCATTGGAACTGGTATAAAAGACAAATTAAAACATCCTTTTAAAAATCAAGATTAGTACAAAAAAATAAACTATTGTATGTTATTAAAAAATATATGACAAAAAAACTGACTATGATAACATAATCAGTTTTTTAATATTTAGATAATTAAGACTTTTTCGTGCCAGTAGGAGTTGCTACTTCAATGCTTGAATATTTGAAATCCATATTCAAAAAATCTATAATAGTATGATTTAAAAAATATGTAACTGGTAAATTTACATGAGCATAGCCCTTTGTTTCCTCATGTTTTTCTCCTCTTAAGTTCTTAGTTTTTTCTAAATATTTTTTTCTTAATTTAAGATCCACAATTTCACCAAATATTTCATTCATTGTTTTACACTTAAAATCAATTAATGCGTGTAAAAAATCACCTATTGTCATGCCAGAGTCATTTAACCTTCTTAAGATTTCTTCATGAGTGTCTGGAAATAATCTTTGCCAACCATATAAAAATTGAAAATCATTACAATATAATAAAGATAATAGTGCTTGCATTTCTGTGTAAGTAACGACTAATCTATTAATACTTTCCATATTTCTCTTAAAACTCGGATTTTCCCTCGTTACAGATAGATCATTATATTTTTCTCTAACAGCTTCATTTAATTTAGGATATATAAAATCTTCCATAGGAACAGCTGTAAATATATCAGCATCTAATTTCATTTTAAACATCATATCATGGACAGAAAATAAAAAGTATTCTTGGAGTAACATAAATATTTGGCTTATTTCATTATCTGAAGGCCTTTTCACCAATTTTTTATAATTCATAAAGTGGTCTTCATAACTTGCACCTTGCATTATTTCACTCATAGGAATATGATCATTATTTTGCGTGAAATATTCTCTTTCCAGTTCAATATTTTTTTTCTCGTATAAACGAAACACGTTTATCATACATATTCTTTATAACACTATCTAAACTAATAGATTCCATAATTATTCCTCCTTGAATAAATTCTATTATACATCATTATTTATAAAAGTAAATTTTTTTAATGAATTTATCAATAACCTAGTTTGAAGAAGAAACTAATCAAGTAGAATACAAATAAAATATTTGCTATAATTTATATATCAAATATGATTATATCTGTAAATTGGACGTATAAAAAATGGATAAAAAAATATTTGCAATTATTGAAATAGGAAGTAACAATACAAAAACACATATTTATGAAGATAATAAAGCCATATATGATAAAACAACAACTATTGAATTTAAGAAGAATTATAAAATTAACGGTTCAGTAAGCGATACTGATTTAGAAAAATTATATAAAGAAATTAGTAAGGCTTTAAAATATACAAATAATATTCATATATACGGATGTAGTATATTTAGAAATATAAGTGCTAAAGAATTAGGACAAATCAATGATACTTTAAAAGAAAAATTTGATTTAAAAATAGAAGTAGTATCACAAGAAGATGAAGCAAATCTTACAGCAAAGGGATGTTATCAAAATATTGATTATGATGGTCCATTATGTGTTTTCATTGGTGGAGGAGGTTCCATTGAATTAATATTTGTTAAAAATAAAGAAATATTTGGTCATAAATTTTATAACTTTGGAGTTGTAGATATAATAGGTAAATATCCAGAATTAAAAGAAGATATTCCAAAAGTTACTTTTGATGAAGTTACAGAATATGTTAATTCTTTAATTGGGGATTTAGAATATAAAGCAAATATTATAATTTTATCGGGAAGAGATCATTTATATTGGTTTAATAATGCTTTATATGAGATGGAAGATAATACTTTATATGCAAGTGATAATCAAAGATATATGATTAAAACAGAAAAAATAGATATGTATGACCATGATATGATGATGAAGTGATAATCCAGCTTGGTTTGATGGCTCAAGAGCAATGCGAATAGTAGCAAATCTAATTACGCATAAAATTGGAGCTAATTTCGTAATACCTACAAATATTAATATGGAAGATAGCTTAAAAGATACTATTTTAAAATCATAAAAATATTTTAAGATGTCATAAAATAACTTAAAAAATTAAATTTTAAAATTAATGATTTTGAGTAATAATTATGTTAGAATAATAAATAATTAAAGGAAGTGAATTTATGAAAT
>CAYNOE010000476.1:0-2188 GCA_964398745.1 uncultured Lachnobacterium sp. | reverse complement strand
CTGTTTAGTGGGAACAGGTACATGTGAAGAAAACCATATTAAAAGGCTGTTTGTAGTTCCCGGCCTGCAGAAAAAGGGATACGGCAGCACGATTATGCAAGAGCTGGAAAAAGAAATAGCTGCAGCATATGATACTGCCGTTCTGGATTCCTCACTGGCAGCAGCATGTTTTTATGAACATAAAGGCTACAAAACTCTGATGCATAAAGAATTATCTGCCAAAAATGGTACGGTATTGGTATATGAAATTATGGAAAAACACCTTTTCTCCACTAAGGAAAATATTTTCTTGAATTTTGGCAAATAAGATGCTACTATTTATTCAAAGCATATTTTCATATCAAGCGTGGTCATGGAGGACTGCACGTTGGAATCATATCAGAAACAAATCAGGTTTAGTTCACGAAAATTCATGCTTTTAATAACACATTACAATTTAAGAGCAGGGATTTGAGGTGATATGCAGTTTCGTTGCATGAAACAGCGGAAATAGCAGATTTGCATAATTATTAAATCCCTGTTCGGCAGGATGTATCAGGTTTTCTATGAAAACCTGACACAGGCTGATGTTCAAATTCAGGGAGGAGAAATTATGGCAAAAGAGTACAGGAAACTTTTATTTACGGACAACTTTATGTTCTGCAAGGTGGTTGTGTTTATTTGTACTTTTGATTATTTTGGAAAAGGGCTGCCCTTTTATGTTTTTGAAAACAGATACGGGGCAATGCCGGAACTTTTGCCGGGAGACGGCACGAGAAAGGTCTTTGTGAATCCGTATGGAAACAGAAGTGGTTTACCAGAGAACGTGGTACATTTTTTAGATTATATCAGAGACAATCGTGCAGGGGATTAACTCCGGAAGATGCAGCAGAACAGCCGGAAAGTGACATCAGACAAGTAAAGAGTATTTACGCAGCAATTGATTCTGCAGAAAATCCGGAGGATATTGAAATGATTTTCGAAAAATATATTGACTCACACGTTACGTGATATAGTATCCTTTTTAAGAAGGGCGAAAACACGCCGGCAGTTTCCATCCTTCTTAAAAATGTCAAAGGAGCTGATATGATATGAAAACGATAAGCCAGGTTTCAGAATTAGCAGGGGTAAGCACACGCACATTGCAGTATTATGATGAAATCGGACTATTAAATCCCAGTGAGTTATCCCCGTCCGGTTATCGTCTGTATGATGATGAAGCGATGCAGACTCTGCAGCAGATTCTGTTTTTCAGGGAACTGGGCTTTCGATTAAAAGAAATCAAAGAAATGCTTGAAGATCCCGGTTTTGACAAAATTTCTGCTTTTAAAAAACAGAAAGAGCTGCTTCTGCTGAAACGCAACAGGACCGACAGACTGATACAGCTCCTTGAACGTTTAGAGAAAGGAGAACAATGTATGAGTTTTAAGGAATTTGACCTGTCTGATTACATTGAGGCACTGGAAAACTTTAAAAATACCAATGCTGGTGATATTACCACACACTGGGGAAACACCGAAAATTTTGACCTTTTTATAGAGAAAATCAGGGAACATGAAGCGGATATTGCAAAGCTCGCCATAAAAGAATTTGGCAGCACCAAAAAATATACCGAAGCCATGAAATATAACCTTGAACATTTAACAGAGGTTATGAACCAGCAGCTGTCCCTGATCCCGGAAGAAATGAAGCAGAATGATTTATTTGCGCAGCTTTCCCTTCTCCGGGAAAAGGATGTTTCCTCTGAAGAAGTCCAGAACCTGGTGAGACAAATTATTGCCCAGGCGCAGGAGAATGCTCCCGTCGAACTGGTTGGCGACCGGAAAAAATACTGTGATACCATTATCAGTGTTTATTCCGGTGATTATATAAAAACCATTTTTAACACCAAAAACGGAGAAGGCGCTTCTGATTTTATTGTAAAGGCTTTTTCATATTTTGCTGACAACATCTGAAACTGCATGAAATTATACTTTTACAGATTTTTGTAACGGCATAATCTAACCAGAAATTCAAGCTTTTTTACGGCTTGTTTCCTAGTACTCTGTCCTGAAAATTCTTGTGTAAATTTTCAAGGACAGAGTACTGGTCTGTCAGTTTCCGAATTTATCTGAGCATACTTTTATTCTACCGGCTTTCTGATATCCTCCAGCACATTTTCGGGAATCTCAAATTCCACGGTCCCCATATACATTGGAGCCACATCCCC
>CAYNOE010000475.1:0-2192 GCA_964398745.1 uncultured Lachnobacterium sp. | reverse complement strand
GGCGGGGAATTTTCAAATTTCCCGCCTTGTTTTGTATCAGTATTAAAAGAAAAGGTAGAAATTTCACATGCTGGATGAGTATGATTTAAGCCGGATTGTAATGCCGCTTCAGGCGTGGTTTGGGGAAAATGCAAGGACGCTTCCATGGAGAAAAGAGCCAGAAGCCTACCATGTCTGGGTTTCCGAGATTATGCTGCAGCAGACAAGGGTGGAGGCGGTAAAGCAGTATTTTGAGCGGTTTATAAAAGAACTGCCAGATGTTTACGCACTTGCGGACTGTCCGGAGGACAGATATTTAAAGCTCTGGGAGGGACTCGGATATTATAACCGAATCCGCAATATGCATGAGGCGTCCAGACAGATTGTCGCATGGCATGACGGTGTAATTCCGTGTGATTATGAAAAGCTGCTGAAATTAAAGGGAATAGGGCGTTATACGGCAGGTGCAATTGCATCCATTGCCTATAACCAGCCGGTTGCGGCAGTGGACGGGAATGTGCTGCGCGTTATTACCAGAATCAGCGGGGATACTTCGGATATTGCAAAGCCGTCTGTGCGGGCAAAAACAGAAGAAAAAATACAGGAATTGATGAATACAAAAGGGGATGCAAAACCTGTTCCCCGTATTTTTAACCAGGCGTTAATGGAGCTTGGCGCGTTAATCTGTGTGCCAAACGGCAGACCGCATTGCGGTGAATGTCCGCTGTGTCATGTCTGCGAGGCAAATCTGTATGGGAAAACCGGGGAAATTCCAGTCAAATCCCCAAAAAAAGCGCGAAAGGTTGAAAAGAGGACGGTTTTTATCATAAAAGACGGAGACAGGGTTGCAATTCGAAAGCGGCTGTCCAAAGGACTTCTGGCGGGACTTTACGAGTTTTTGAACCATGAAGGGCATATGGGGACAGAGGAGGCGCTGTCTTATCTTAAATCTCTTGGGTTTTCGCCGGTAAGGATTCGGCCGGCCGGGGATGCAAGGCATATTTTTTCCCATGTGGAATGGGATATGACAGGATATGTGGTACTTGTGGAAGAGGTTTCGGACAGTGAAAACGGAATGTTTTTTGTGGAAACGGCGGAGGTGAAAAAGCGTTACGCCATTCCGTCGGTCTTTGCAAAATATGTGGAATTGCTGGATATGAAAATGGCATAATAGATATGAGGAAAACCGGTGCATCTGCACCGGTTTTATATGAAAAAGATTAAGTATGAGAAAGAAAAACGTCTTTTTACGGAGGTACCCCGCACCCGTTGTGGGGGCGAGGAATAATGAAAAAGAAAAAAGTTACATTGCTGTTTACAAGTGTTAGTATAGGTTTTAATTGTGAAATGGATGTGTGGAGTTTATGAGAATTTTGTTAATAAAATATGAACAAATCATGTGTTCAATGTAATTCTTAAGAGAAAATTAAGTAAATAGTATTCGACTGGGCGTGTAAAATGTGTATAATAGATTATAGTATTAAAACACTGCAGGGATAAAGGGGAAAATATGTTTGACTGTATTATTGTAGGTTCCGGCATTGCCGGCGCCACGGCAGCACGGAAGCTGGCAGAGGAAAGAGGGAAAAAGGTTCTTGTAATAGAGAAGAGAAACCATATCGGGGGAAACTGTTATGACAGGCGGGATGAATACGGGATTCTGGTGCATGAATACGGTCCGCACATTTTTCACACAGAGGATGAGGGGGTGCGCGAATTTCTATCCCGTTTTACCGAATGGTATGATTTTGGGCATGAGGTAGTAGCAAAGGTCGGGGGAAAGCTGATTCCGGTACCTTTTAACTTAAACACCCTGCATCTGGTCTGTGATAAGGAAAAAGCAGACCGGCTGGAGGAAAAGCTTATAAAGGAATATGGCAGGGGAAGCCGTGTGCCGATTATGAAGCTTAAGGAAAACTCGGATCCGGATGTAAGGGAAATTGCGGATTATGTGTATAAAAACATTTTTTTGTATTATACAATGAAGCAGTGGGGGCAGAAGCCGGAGGAAATCAGTCCGGAAGTTACCGGGCGCGTGCCGGTCGTCATTTCAAGGGACAACCGGTATTTTAAGGATCAATACCAGAGTATGCCGCTTAACGGCTATACGCCCATGTTTGAAAAAATGCTTGCGCATGAAAACATTGAAGTGAAAACAAATATGGACTGTAAGAATGTCCTAAGCTTTTCCAATGGTAAAATTTATTACCATG
>CAYNOE010000474.1:0-2193 GCA_964398745.1 uncultured Lachnobacterium sp. | reverse complement strand
GCAATCCCTCTTTTGTCCAGATATTCCTTATCCAGATTATTGGTTCCTGTCGCCGTTACGCACACCAGCTTTAAATTCTGTGCTTCCCCAATGGAGTGTTCATTGATTTCCACCTTGTTTAAAATGACAACATCAGCATCCCCCGTCCTCTCCCGCGCCTCGTCCGCAGTGGAAAACCCGTACTTTACGACCGTTCCCAGCGTATCATAGCCGGACAGGTCAATGTCATCTCCAATCGTCTTTGCATCCAGAAATACAATTTTCATTTAATTTCTCCATTTATATCAGGCTGAACGTATATACTGTTTGTGTATGGTATTCCTCTTTGGCCTCTGTCAGAGGGGGTGTAAAATTCGGCTCGTTAATGGCATTCGGGAAATACTGGGTTTCCAGACACAATGCATCACGGTCATTATAGACCACACCATCTTTTCCTTTCTGTCCCTGAATAAAATTCGCGGTGTAAAGCTGGATTCCGATACAGTCCGTGCTGACATCCATGCGGATTCCGGATTTCTCACTGTAAACACTGGCAACTGTTTCCATGCCTGCCTGTTCCTTGTCAATCGCGAAGTTGTGGTCATAACCGTTTCCATAATGCAGCTGCTCATTGTCTGCACCGATATCCCTTCCAATTGCTTTCGGTGTACGGAAATCAAACGGCGTTCCTTCCACAGACGCAATTTCGCCGGTCGGAATCGCTTTTTCATTCTTTACCGGAGTATAATGGGAAGCCTTAATCTGCAGGATATGGTCTTCAGCCGTCCCTTCCCCGTTCAAATTAAAATAGGAATGGTTGGTAAAGTTAAAGACTGTTTTTTTATCCGATACCGCATGGTATGTAATTTTCAGGCCATTTTCTTCTGTCACTTCATAGGTCAGTGTAATGGCAGCATTTCCCGGAAAGCCCTGCTGCATATCCGCGTCCTCTATTGCCAGCGTGATTTTATGTTCCAGATGCTCCTTCACATCCCAGATTCGCCCGGAAAGCCCGTTTGCACCGCTGTGCAGGTTGTTTTCATTGTCATTTGCATCCAGTATGTACTGCGTACCGTCAATGGTGATTTTTGCATCCGAAATGCGGTTGCAGTTTCTGCCCACTGTCGCACCGAAATAGCAGGTTTCCTTCTCATACTGTGCCGCGTTTTCATACCCAAGGATTACATCTGTATCCTTTCCGTTTTTGTCCTTTACAAAGACGGAAACAAGCGATGCCCCGAAATCTGTCACCAGCACCCTCATTCCCTTTGTATTTTCAATGGTATACAAGGATGCCCCGCCCGCTGCCGTACTGCCAAAACTTTTCTTTTCCATCAAATAATCCTCCTAAAAAATATTACAATAATTTTACTTCTTTTCCCAAAAGATGTAAAGAAAAAAGAGAAAAGTGACGATATAAATGTTATACAAATAATAAAAATTAAGGAGGTTTCTTATGGCAAAAATATCATCAGGCCTTAATTTCACAAGTGAGTACTTTATAAGAAACTTTTATTCAAATAACCGCGATGCCGGTAATAAGTCCACGCGCAGCCGTTTCAGCAATGTGGAACTGACATATGAAGACAGCCGCGCGCTCTCCCGCGCTGCCAAACGCATGAAACGCGGCGACTACACAACATCAGATACTGCTGAAAATGATGACATCTCGGAAACAACCAAATCTTCGATTGAAGCTTTTGTAAATACATATAATAATATGCTGGATTCCGGCAGGGAATCAGATGACTATGACACAAAGCGTTATGTAAAGCAGTTAAAAGCCCTCAGCCAAAAATATTCAGACGAGCTGGAGGATATCGGCATAACCGTGGAAAACGATGGAAAACTCTCCGTAAATTCCGACCTGCTGGCCGTTGCGGATTATTCCAGTGTAAGCAGCTTGTTTTCCCAGGAGCAGGAATTTGTGCAGAAAACACAGCGTATTGCTTCCCGGCTGAATGAAGCCGCATACAACGATATCTTTACACAAATCAGTACAAAAAATGTTCATATTAATATCACTGTATAAGTAAAATTATCCTGCTTCATGCCCTGCATTCTTTGATCCGGTCACTGCTTCGGAACAAAATGCAGGGTATGAAGTTTATACCTTATCCCCCTTCCTTAAAATTTCCATGATTTTATCATAATTTTCGGCTTTATGCGGAAAATTACAGCGGGTGCATACTTTTATCGTCCTTTTGTCTTTCT
>CAYNOE010000473.1:0-2193 GCA_964398745.1 uncultured Lachnobacterium sp. | reverse complement strand
GGACAAGCTGGTCTGTTTCAGTCACCGATACGGCGAGGACTTTTTTCAGTTCCTTTTCACCCGTCTCGGTGTTTTCCGACCAGACATAATCACCTGCCTGTATTTCTTCGATTGGACGCAGCCCGTCTTCTGTAGATACAAGGGTATCTCTGGTAAAGCACTGGCTGGTCAGCCCGAACAGCATGCGGAACATCTCCACGATAATGGAGCAAATCCAAGGTCATACCCTTGCAGGGTACGACAGCGCATGAAAGTTCGCTCCGCGAAGCGATTTGCGTGGGAAATGCCCCTGAAAAACAGGGCATTTCAATTACTGACCGTGATTTCCACCGAGTCCCCGCTCCTGAATGCCTCCTGTATCCGCTCAGACTAAACTTCAATTATTATTGTAAAAATCAATACACCCCCTATATTCTATTTTTCGTGCCCTCTCTATTTTCTCTTGTAAAATATCATTCAGATCTAGTCCATAATTATGCAACCGCATATTATATCTGTCAAAAAATATGTCAGCATTTATAGATATGTCATTGTCACAAATATTATCAAATTCTTCAATTATCCCATTTACATATAACATTACTATATCCCAGTCTATTTTATCGTCACTTTGACAGTGCATCGCCGCATAACCAGTCAAATATCCGCAAATCCATGTCCTTAAATATTCCACCCGTGTATCATCCATAACTAGTAAAGCAAAACGTTTCATAGCTGCCATTGCACTGGCAAATGTCACAGAATATAAGGAATCAATTCGTATTATTCCTGCAAAAGACCAGTCCTGACTTTCCTCTAATTGGCAAGCATTATTTTTTATCATTTCAACAAAATATTCATATGCTGTTTCCTCATTTTTAAACCGCCCCATGTACTCATCCAACCAGTATTTCCCTGTATCACAGTTTAATATCTCTGACAATTTTTTCAAATTAATATCTTTTATGTTCATATTGTCTTTTTTTGGCATGGAGTCATATCCATTTATATAGGTCGTTATCTGTGTTACTGTTTTCTTTAAAATCATTTTTTCATTACTGTCAATAAATTCCATCAACTCTGCTATCATTTTTCTTATAATCTCCACATAATGCCTTTTTATTTAATAAAAAAAGTATCTTTAATACTACTGGCAAACAATACCGCTTAATCACCTGAATTTAAATTTTTTGTGCAATTCACTTCCCCATGTATAACAGATGTCTCTTCTGACACACTGTTATACATGAAATGAGCAGTGAATCAAATATTGTATGTTGATGTCAAAAAACCGCATCTCGATGATGTTTCATAAGATTTAAAACATATCTATGAAACTTTCATCAACATCTATACCTCCATGTGCAAAAAATGATCGAATCCAGTCATCAAATTTAAGTCCTTTAGGAAAATACTCATCATATACTTTACCATTATATTTCACTCCAAAATGATAACCATTAGTAGCTACTAGCTTATCAACGAAATCATTGTATATTCTACTATCAATATTATTCGTGTTTTTGGACACTATTTTAATAATTTCCCCGTGTTCTCCATTTTTAATAATGGTTTTCTTAACCTCTTTGCTTACAACCTCACAGTCTTTACCAGTATTTTTATTAATGGTGTCTGTAATTTCATCCCCACAAGCATTATGCACCAGCACCCCGTCTGCTGACACATAGTAGGTATGGCTGTCCTCAATCTCAAGGTTGTAAACCTTTACCGGCTCATCCAGTGTCTCCGTTTCAACACTGGCAACGGTCTCTGTCTTTCCGTCCTGCGTGCGGAGCACGTCCCCTTCTTCCAGTTCGGATGCCACGCACCAGCCTTTCCCTTCCGTGTAGAAAGGATGGTTTTCAGTGGTGTTGATTACCGTGCCGGTCTCGGTTGTCACATGGACAAGCTGGTCTGTTTCAGTCACCGATACGGAGAGGACTTTTTTCAGTTCCTTCTCACCCGTCTCGGTGTTTTCCGACCAGACGTAATCGCCTGCCTGTATATCTTCAATCGGGCGCAGTCCGGATTCCGTTGAAACCAAAGTATCACCCGTGAAGCACTGGCTGGTCAGCCCGAACAGCATGCAGAACATCTCCACGATGCTGACCGTGATTTCCACCGGGTCCCCGCTCTTGAATGCCTCCTGTATCCGCTCTGCCTGGTCCTTCATTCCAAAGATTGCCATCAGCGGTTTGAGCACGATGCCGAGTG
>CAYNOE010000472.1:0-2212 GCA_964398745.1 uncultured Lachnobacterium sp. | reverse complement strand
CATAACAATGATTTTTCCACCGAAAACAGGTCTGTACAGGCTGAACGGGTATCAAAAAACAGTTCCGTAAATTTATGTGGACAGTTTTTCTTAATCCCACGTTTTTTCTTTGTATCGCGCAGAACTGATACACATCCGGCCATTGAAAATGAAAGTTATCCACCGTCATTCTGACGAAGCCGTAAACTACTGAAATTCGCTTTTTTTCCGCATTTCTGATAGAATCATACTATCAGGAACACAGGAAAGGGAGGCGGCCAGGGATGGGCGGAAATTATGAAAAAGGCATATATAACCAGCTTATGGAGGTCATGGCACGCCTTGATTCCGTAGAAAAAGATTATAAAAAGGATGTCCGCAGCCTGAATGGCCGTATTGATGAACTGACACAGGAAAATAATGCGCTCCGTAAGGAAAACCAGCTTCTCAAAGATGACAACGCCCGTTTGAGAAGCATCATCAACAATGACAGTTCCAATACTTCGCTTCCGCCATCCACCGACCGGAAAGGCGGGAAACCTGCCAGTACCTTCAATGGAAGGAAGAAGACGGGGCGTAAGGCAGGCGGACAGAAAGGGCACACCGGAACAACACTCACAAAAGCCGGGACAGAGGAAAAAATCGCATCCGGCAGATGCCGGCATGAGATCCGGACAATCGGCAGGGTTTCCGGACAGAAGTATGTTACCAAATATGTTGTGGACTTAAATGTGGAGCCGGTCATCACGGAAATCCGCATTTATGCGGATGAACATGGGAAGTTCTGTATTCCGGCACAGTACCGCAGTGACGTGACTTACGGCGGAAATGTAAAGGCACTGGCAGTTTCCCTGTACAGCGAAGGAGTTATGTCAAATGACAGAATTGCAGCCTTCCTGAATGCAGCAGGAAACGGGCAGCTGGATTTGTCAGAAGGGAGCGTTTATGGTTTCTGCCGGAAATTTGCCGGGGCATCGGAAATAAGCATCCGGCATCTGGAAGAGAAGCTGCTCATTCAGGGTGTGGTGGCAACGGATGCCACCACCGTAACGGTAAACGGAAAGCAGAATTATATACGGAATTTCAGTGCGGGGGATACCGTGGTATACCATGCCATGAACAGCAAATCCATAGAAGCCCTGAAAGGGCTGGATTTTCTGAAGCGGTATGCCGGGATCCTTGTCCATGACCACGAAACCGCACTGTACCATTTCGGGACAGACCACGCAGAATGCAATGTACATATCATCCGCTATCTGCGGAAAAATACAGAGGAAACAGGCAACCGGTGGTCAGGGGAAATGATCTCACTTCTGTGCGGGATGAACAAATACCGGAAAGAGCTGGCCGCGCAGGGATTTAATGTCATGCCTGCCGGAATGGCAACGGATTATGAGAGGAAATATTTCTCCATTCTGAAACAGGGGCGTGGGGAAAACAAAAACACCGCCCATAAATATGCCAAGCAGGATGAAGCGGCACTGCTCGGGAGGATGGAAAAATACAGCCACAACCACCTGCTGTTCCTGCACGACTTCTCAGTTCCGTTTGATGATAACATTTCAGAAAGGGATCTGGGAAAAGCGAAGAACAGACAGAAAATGGCAGGCGGATTCCGGAAAGAAAGCGGTCATGAAATGTACTGCTCCATTATGACCATAATCGAAACCCTGAAAAAACGAAAGATGGGAATGATTGAGAATATAAAAAAGTTGTTTATAGGCACACCGGCTATATTTTAGCCGGTGCAGTGCCAGTTGATTCAGATGGTAGGCTGAACTGTTACGGATGGCGGATTTTGCGTGTGAAAATTGTTGACGGAAATGTTGATAAGTGCTAAGATATTTTACAAGAAAAGGTGTTACCATAAAGCAACGGTTCGCCTTAGTTGAGATATCTCAAAAAAGCAACCTAACTTTGGTCGGAGCGGTTGCTTTTTTGATGCTTTTTATTTCTTCTGGTCTGCCGGATACTGATTACCGTGACGATGATGCTGATAATCGTCACTACAATACCGACAAGCTCCAAAATCATTCCGAACACCAATAATGCTTACCTCTCACTTTATTTTCCATATGTACCACCTCCCATGATACTGGAAGTTCTCAAATGTACTCATTTGGCAAAAGGCGAACCGCTACCGTTTTGGTAACACCCATGGATATTCTACCATAGCGACAGTTTTTTGCAAGATAAGACAACAATTTTTTTCAGCATTTACATGTTTTCCCAA
>CAYNOE010000471.1:0-2223 GCA_964398745.1 uncultured Lachnobacterium sp. | reverse complement strand
GGTTCCAGCGGACATGGATGCTGCCGTGGCTCAGGCGGCCGAAGCGGCCGGCCTTGGTATCGTTTTTGACATGGATGCGTATGCCGGCGCGGGCGCTTTTGGGACATGCTGTGTATACCCTCTGTTCCATGGCAGAACTGCATCCAAATTCTTTTCGTCCGCTTCACTGTATGTAAACGCCGAAGTCTTACCCTCACTCTGCGCATCTTCGCTCCGGTACTCCTCAGGAATCTCGGCGATAAAACGGGAAGGGCGGTTTATATGAGTTTCTCCCCTCACGGTTCTCTGCCGCGCCATACTCATGACGAGGTTGTCCTTCGCACGGGTTATCCCTACATAGCACAGACGCCGTTCCTCCTCCAAATCCGTCGGATCCTCGGAATCCAGCGACATGCTGCTCGGAAAGAGGCCGTCTTCCATTCCGGCCAGATAAACCGTCGGAAATTCCAGGCCCTTGGCGCTGTGAAGCGTCATAAGCGATACGATATTATTATTCTCATCCATGCCGTCGATATCCGCCACCAGCGCGACCTCCTCAAGGAAACCGCCAAGCGTCGGATTCTCAGCATCCGCCTCATAAAGAGCGGCCTTGGAAATCAATTCTTCCACATTCGCAAGACGGTCCGCAGCCTCGTCCGGTTCGTCTTCATCATATAAATATTCCTCATACCGGATATCCCCAAGAAGTTCCGCAATAAACTCCCGCACAGGAAGTTCTCCCGCCTTGGCGCGCAGCGCCGAAATCAAAGTACAGAAATTCGTAAGTTTTCCTGCCGTACTCTTGGAGAGCGTTCCAATCTCTTCCGCCGCAGCCAAAGCGCCGAAAAAACTGCATTCTTTTTCGTCGGCATAAGCAGCCACTTTCTCGACGGTAGAATTGCCGATTCCTCTTTTCGGAATATTGATAATCCTGCGCACCGCCAGATCGTCCCTCGCGTTATCGATGGTCTTGAGGTATGCAAGAATATCCTTAATTTCTTTTCTTCCGTAAAAATTCACGCCGCCGTAAATGCGGTACGGCACGCCGAGTTCCACGAATTTTTCTTCGAGACTTCGGGATTGGGCGTTCGTGCGGTACAGTACCGCGCAGTCGTTATAGGCCCCTCCCTTTTCCACCCGTCTTCTGATATCGCGGACAATTCCTTCCGCCTCTTCGGACGCGCTTGAATACACGTTGTATCTGACTTTCGCCCCTGCGCCGCGCTCCGACCACAGACTTTTTTCCTTGCGCCCTTTATTGTGTCTGATCAGCACGTTGGCAGCGTCAAGAATATTCTGAACGGAACGGTAATTCTGCTCCAGCTTAATGACCTTTGTCTCCGGAAAAACCTCTTCAAACGACAGAATATTCTTCACGTTCGCGCCGCGGAACTTATAAATGGACTGGTCGTCATCCCCCACGACGCAGAGATTGTGATGCCCTCCTGCAAGCAGGCTTACCAGCCTAAACTGCGCCATGTTTGTGTCCTGATATTCGTCAACCATGATGTATCTGAACCGTTTCTGGTAATTCTCCAGAATCTCGGGATATTTTGTAAACAGTTCCACGGTCCGGCAGATAATATCGTCAAAATCAAGCGCGTTATTGCTTTTTAGCTGGCTCTGATATTCCTGATACACCCTTGCGACGTTCCTCTTTTGAAAATTCGGAGCCAGTACGGCTTCCTTTTCCATCTCCTCCGGTGTAATCAAATCATCCTTCGCACGCGATATCTGCGCAAGAACCGCCTTTTCCTTATAAATTTTCGGATCAAGGTCAAGTTTTTTGACAGCCTGCTTCACCACGCTTCTCTGGTCTTCCGTATCATATACCGTAAAATTATCGGAATATCCAAGCCATGAAATATATCTGCGCAAAATCCGCATACATGCCGCATGAAACGTCATAATCCACGCGCTTCCCGCCTCAAGCCCCACCAGATTGTCCACTCTCTCTCTCATCTGGGCCGCCGCCTTATTTGTAAACGTAATGGCAAGGATATTATACGGATTCACCTCTTTTTCCTCAATTAAATACGCTATCCTGTGAACAAGCACGCGGGTCTTGCCGGACCCTGCTCCGGCAAGCAGAAGCACCGGCCCCTCCGTCTCAAATACACCTTGTTTTTGCTGTTCGTTCAGCCCATCGTAAATACTCATACATCCTCCGTGACAGATACCGCTGCAGCGTCCGCCAATCTGCAGCCGTAATTCAGACAATATTGCATAGCGGAAACACCAAAG
>CAYNOE010000470.1:1905-2224 GCA_964398745.1 uncultured Lachnobacterium sp. | reverse complement strand
GCATGTTGCATTATGGCAAACGATTTCGGCACTACAAATCTGATTAATGAATCAGTAGTAGGAATCGATAAAAATGAAAATGGTGAATTTACTTTAATTGTGCCTCATTGGAGCACCATTTGGATATTAAGCGATAACAAGTACAAATACACAATTACCGGACAGCAAACATAAAATTATGTCGTTTTATAAAAAACCAACATTACATTGCCTATTGCAGTATTTGGCGAGTATATCGGGCCAACATCTTGCGTAATTTTGTAAATTCTTAAATCCGAACTAGTTACAAAGCATCCATAAACATAGCTTGATGGAATTG
>CAYNOE010000470.1:0-1895 GCA_964398745.1 uncultured Lachnobacterium sp. | reverse complement strand
AACCACTAGGAATAGCAACATTGAACGCTGAAACATCATTTGTCGTTACTGATCTAGTCTGGATTAATATGTCGCTCTTTTTAAGGTATGAATCATAACTAAATTGTCTAGTTGATGTATTAAATCTCCCAGATATGACAATTTCACCAGCTTTAGCCGATAAAAACATATCGATATTATTATCGCCAACCTTGCAAAACACGCCTTTTCCAATAGACGTTATTTCATTATTTGTTAGGTTGTCCATTGTTTCTGATGTAAGCATTATGGTAAAGGTTTTATTGTAAGGTTTGGAATTTGACTCCGCAATAAGGTCATCAACACTACTTACCGACATAAAATCACTATTTATTTGAGCAATGTCATTTGTGTTTTTTGTGATATTTTGTCCCATCGTATATGCAAGCGCAGAAGTTGGAACCTTATTTGCATCATTTATCTGTTGGCTTGACATCATTGCCTTAGCTATTTTTGCGTCAATAAGAGCGTCCATTTCGTCCAGCTTGGTTTTCAGCAGGATTTTGGACGCCCAATTATAATATATTGTTTTAACGTGAGAAAAGACAAATCCTCTGTTTCCATCCTTGTCTTTTCCCCATAACTTTGAAATTCCCATAATTTACCTCCTAGTCTGTATCGGAAATGTTCCCGTCTTGATCAAACACATTCTTAATGGCATCCGTAACCGCTTTATTTTGCACTGGGTTCAATGACGTGTCGCTTAATGCGGAATCTACAATTGTCTTATTTGCCCCAGAATCTATCCCTTCCAGTTTACGTTTGTCCGTGGAAGACATTAACCCAGACGTTAATTCTGTGGCTTCTGGATAGGTTGTATCTGGCAAAACATGCCAAGACGCGTCACTTCCCAGATATCGATCTGGCGAACCTGCTGGTGGCGCTGGCACAAGCCCACGAACACCCGGATTGACTTCTGTGGCACCTTGCATGTCATCTCCTGGTACGGTTTTATTGGCCGGAATGTATCCCAAAGCTGTCACAACCTCTTCTTTTGTCATTTCGCTTCGGATGGTTTCGCCTGATTTGTTTTCAACATTCCCAAGGCCGATATTCCCAGGGGTGATATTTACTTCGCCCGTTCGATAAAATGCTTCTGCGTTGCCTTTCACAGATACTGCCGGTGGGATTTCTGGTGTGTTTGATAAATCATTATAATCGGCAGAAAAAGCTATCAGCTTCAAATCTGCAAAAACTTTTTTAATTTTCCCCAAAATTGTCGATATGGTTTCTCCGCTTTCAATATTTGTTCGTGTAGTAGATTGAATGAAAGTAGGTTTTTGATCATTTGTCGAAACATTGTCAACTTTATCCAAGTCTAATGCTGTCTTTAATTCGGCCGCAGTTATATCATCTTGCATGTCTATTCCAGCAATTGTAAATGTGTTATTTACAAGACCACTGACAATGTCAGTTATGTCTACATCAAATGATGTGCCATTTTGCAGAGTAAACGTAATTACTCCCGCGCTGTAAGAAACTCCAACAACTACACTTTCCAGCAAAAGATTGGCTGTTTTCTCGGACAGAACTACTCCCTTTGAATTTTTAAGTGTTATCGTCATTATCCCAGTTGTGGGATTAACAGAAACGGCAATGTTGTTTCCTGCGTCATCTACGAGAGTATATTTCTGTAATTCTGTATTTGTGGCATAATCTCCTATCGGCTGTGAGTATGCTTCCATTTCATCCTGTGTCACATATTCGTCTGGGATACCGGTTAGATAGTTGCCTTTTGGCTGAAACTTGTCAATACACCAATCCCGAATAGCTTCTAGGTTTGGGATTTTCATGGCAATTCACCCCCATTCAAGACAGCAAGTGTTTCTTCTTCTGTCATCATCTGTACATCATCACTGCTGCCACCGCCTGAAGGC
>CAYNOE010000469.1:1720-2226 GCA_964398745.1 uncultured Lachnobacterium sp. | reverse complement strand
CCTCGCGCAGTCCATAGGTCAAATTTTCGGGGATATGCTGCAAAAATCCGGGTGAAATCTGAATAAAATAGCGCTCGTATTCATCTTCCGAATTAAAGGAAATGCTGTGCTCCTCACCGGGAGCTGTAACAAATATATCACCCGACTCCGCACGGTAAAATCTGTCGCCTACAATATAGCTTGCATTGCCGTTTATAAAATACAGCAGCTCATAATATTTGTGGCTGTGTGTATCAAGCTTTGGCGGGGGTACGGACGCTCCGGAAAACATATAGTCGCTACATCTGAAAGATATATTCATAAAAAACTCCTTTTAATATCGTACTTGTTTGCGGGTATAAGTTAAGTATAACATAACACAGCAAGAAATGCAATATAAATCACAAGTAATGCTATATCTTTTTTTGTGTGTTTATGCTAAAATAATAATATAATAAATAAATATTAAAATAAAGGAGTGCATTTTTTATGAAACGGCGTATTTCTCTTACGGTTTCACTTATAAT
>CAYNOE010000469.1:0-1710 GCA_964398745.1 uncultured Lachnobacterium sp. | reverse complement strand
TTCGTCAATACCTGTATTTGCAGAGAGTGAATTAACGGAATATACGGTTCCGGAGTCACCTTCGGTAACATATAACATGAACATCGACTGGAAATACAAAAGACCGGGTACAGACTTTCCGATTGCTGACGCGGCGGCATCTGTGGTCAAGGACGGAAAAAATTTCTACGATGTTGACTATGATGACAGCGACTGGGAAACAGTCAGTGTACCTCATGCGATAAACGCGCTTGAGTCCTTTGACGGACTTGCGGCAGACGCAGGTGAGGGTGGTCTTTACAGAGGCTTTTCATTGTACAGAAAGCACATAACCGTTCCCGCATCGGATGCAGGCAAAAAGCTCATAATGGAGTTTGAGGCTGTCCTCCAGTCTGTTTATCTGTATGTAAACGGTCAGATGGCAGGCTACTATGAGGCAGGCATTACCGCTATGGGCTTTGATATAACACCGTATGTAAATTACGGTGCAGACAATGTTATTGCAGTTGCAACCGATAACGCATCAGACAGAGGTCAGGCTGCAACATGGGGCAGCAGCGGTCTTACAAAGGTAACGCGCGAAACCAAGCCGGGCAATACACCGGGTGACGGTTCGGGATTTGGTTATCAGTGGAATACTAAGGACTTTAATGAGGTTCAGGGCGGTATTACAGGTAATGTAAACCTTTATGCAAAGAATAAGGTTTATCAGACGCTTCCGCTTTACAGCAATATGAAAACCAAGGGTAACTATATTTATGCTACAGATTTTGATATCCGAGGCGGAAAGGCTACAATAAATGTAGAGGCAGAAATAAGAAACGAAAGTGATGCCGATAAGGAGCTTACATTAGAGGTAGACATTGTAAAGGAAGAAACAGAGGATGTTGACGGCACGTCTGTAACAAAAGAGGTTCTTGTAAACAGCTTTTCTTCAACGGGCAGTGTAAAGCAGGCAGGGGATAAGGACGCTCATTTCCTTACTGTTGTACCGAGTGATGCGTATGACGAGTCGCCGTCGTCAACAAGCTGGGATACTGTTGATGTAAGCTATATAAAAGCAAGTGCAGTTACAGAAGGACTTGAGTTCTGGAGTCCGGATGCACCTGTTTTATACAAGGTGTATACAGTATTAAAGGATGGCGATACTGTTATCGACGTACAGGAAAAGACCACAGGATTCAGAAAGGTTACATATGATATTACTGACGGCGGTCTTAAGATAAATGACCAAAAGGTGTGGCTCACAGGCTATGCACAGAGAGCGACAGACGAATGGGCTGTAATAGGCGTCGGCAATGATTGGGTAAATGATGTAGATATGCAGCTCGTAAAAGAGAGTAATGCAAACTTTATCCGTTGGATGCACGTTGCACCTAAGCCGGCAGCTATCCGTTCAGGAGATAAATACGGAGTTGTATCGGTATGTCCGGCAGGCGATAAAGAAGGAGATGTTGACGGCAGAGCGTGGGCACAGCGTGCAGAGGTAATGCGCGATGCTATGATTTATTTCAGAAATTCGCCCTCAATACTTTTCTGGGAAACGGGAAACAATGCCGTAACAGCGGCACATCAGCAGCAGTTTACAGATATGAAGGCAGAGCTTGACCCCAACGGTCAGCGTTTCTCCGGCTGCCGTACACTATCCTCTACAGATCAGATAAATGCGACAGAGTGGGTAGGCACAATGCTTAACCGTCATGCAGACGGTGCAAAGGGCTCGATGGCAGC
>CAYNOE010000468.1:0-2227 GCA_964398745.1 uncultured Lachnobacterium sp. | reverse complement strand
GAGTTCAATTATAAAGAAATGAAGGAAAAGATTGAAAAATGGTAAAAAAGAAAGGAAAAAGGCTGCAGTCATGGTACAAAAAATGACAGGGATATATTTAAGCGGAACCGGAAACACAAAGCACTGTACAGAAAAGCTGATACATTTGCTGGATAAAACAGCACAGGCAGTCCCGATGGAAGGGAAAGAAACTACGGGTTTATTGTCACAGCATGACTTTATTATTTTGGCATATCCCGTCCAGTATTCCAATATTCCTGTCATGGTAAGGGATTTCATTAAAAACAACAAGGGGCTCTGGCAAAATAAAAAGGTTTTCTGTGTGGCAACAATGGCTCTTTTCAGTGGGGACGGTGCAGGCTGCAGTGCAAGGTTACTGAAAAAATACGGTGCAGAAATTGTTGGCGGGTTACATATTAAAATGCCGGATTCTATTGGTGATGTGAAGCTGCTAAAAAAGTCTGATGGAAAAAACCGCGAAATCATTCAAATGGCAGACCAGAAAATTGAAGAGTGTGCAGAAAATATTAAAAAGGGTAAATATCCAAAAGACGGTCTGCATTTTTATGACCGGATAGCAGGTTTTATCGGCCAGCGTCTGTGGTTTAATGGAAAGACAAAGAATTATTCAGACCAGCTGAAAATTAATGATAACTGTACGGGCTGCGGACAGTGCGCCCGGATATGCCCTATGGAAAATCTTGAAATAAAAAATAATAAGGCAGTGGCAGGAAACCGCTGTACAATGTGTTACCGCTGTATTAGTTCATGTCCGGTGCAGGCGATTACCCTGCTGGGAGATTCTGTCATAACGCAGTACCGTTATGAAAAATGCACCAGCCTGGAAAACGGCTAAAGATATGAATTTTACGGGGATTAGCATAAACCACTTTTCCTATCGGTTTCATGCTTGCGGCCTTGAAAAATTCGTCCATATTGCGAATCGTCCCTCCGCACTATCCAACATCTGTGGTGCAAACTGATTTGGCTGCACTTCGGGATATTCTGTTTCAAAGGCTGGGAAAGGTCTATAGTTCTTTTCTATGTGCTGTAAATTTTGCTGTTGAATTTTACAACAGATTGGGTTATACTAATGGCAGAAAGGAGAGGAATCTTATGCCAAATATTAAACCTGTTTCTGATCTGCGTAATTACAGCGAGGTATTGCATGATGTAGCGGTAGGTGCTCCTGTTTTTCTGACGAAAAATGGCCGGGGGCGCTATGCAATTATTGACATACAGGACTATGAAAAGACACAGGCAACCATCCGGCTGATGAACGAGCTTGAAAAAGGCCGGAAATCCGGGGAAGAGAAAGGCTGGCTGACATTGGAAGCCGTGGAGGAAAACCTTGGGCTTTCCCATGAATAATCTGCATCTATCGAAAGAGGCACAAAATGATTTGGCCGAAATCAAAGCCTATATCACGGAGGAACTTGAAAACCCGGACGCAGCACTGGCAACTGTAAGCAGAATCACAAAGAAAATCCGCATCCTGAAAAATCAGGCTTATGTAGGGACTCCGCTTTCTTCGGTTGCGGACATAGAAAGCGATTACCGTTTTCTTATAAGCGGAAACTACCTTGTATTCTATCGGGCTTATGGAAAAGATGTTTATATAGACCGTGTTTTGTATGGCCGCCGCGATTATATGCGCATTCTGTTCAGTGATGTGCAGACAAACGAAACTGATGAATAACAGCAGAACCCTATTATTAAGTGTTTTTGTCATTGTTTGCAATGGAACAGTACAGCATATCAAAACCGTACTCTAAAAACTGGCTTCTGGATAAATTCATAGTATTTTTTATATATTCTTCTTTATTTACAGCAAGCTGGATCAGTCCGGAAAGCATCCCCCAGAAATTAAAGATGGTGGGCATGATTTTCAGATTGTCACGCAAATCACCTTTTTCCATGCCGGATATTAAAAAATATTTTATCTTATCGTTTATTTCTTCCCCTATCTTATAAGTCTCTTTATCTTCGGGCAGATAATCATTGCTTTCAAAGTCGATATTGATTTTATCCAGCACCATTTTAAAATAAAACGGAAATTCTTCCTGATACTGAACCAGTCCGCGGCAGATCAGGTCATATTTTGCTTTTGTAGTTTCTTCCTGTTCCAATGCAGAGACTATGTAGCCATAAAGTTTTTTCATACTGTCCAGCACTAAAATACCAGTGATTTCTTCTTTGTTTTTGAAATACACATATAAAGTCGCTT
>CAYNOE010000467.1:0-2227 GCA_964398745.1 uncultured Lachnobacterium sp. | reverse complement strand
AGCCGGAAACCGGAATTTTTTCCATTATTGTAAAATTTTTTCACAAAAACACTTGCAATATCTGGATAAAAATGTATAATAATATATATTGAAACATGTTAAAAATTTAACATGTAACGTACGCAAATGAGTATGTAGTTCAATTTCATTAGACAATTATCTAATTAACTACTCAGTTACTCACAAATCAAGTAACTAAGAAGGAGCAGGTTTCCTCGCCTGCTCCTTTCTTCGTGCAAAAAATATCTCCGAGGATATAAAACAGTCCGGCGCATTTCATACCGCGCCGGACTGTACTTTTAAAGCCTTCTCAGCATTTCGTTTACATAACGTCTGAGCATCTCTTCAATCTTCTGTTTTCTCGCCTTTGCATACGGAATCTCATTCCCGTCCTTCATAATCACCTGATTTCCTATCCTGTCCACATAGGAGCAGTTTACCAGAATGCTTTTGTTCAACTGTACAAAATACTGGTCCTTTAAACGCTCGGCATAATCCGAAAGCCTTCCCCGGAAATGATGTTCCTTCCCGTCTTTACAGCAGGCATCCATGTAATGCCCGTCACTTTCAAAGTATACAATATCGGAAATGCGGACAAATTCATGGTTTCTTTTCGTGCCAAGCTCAATGACATTCGAACGGTGCTGCCACACCCACAGACGGTCCATGGCCCGCTCCAGTTCCTTCTTCCATGTTGATTTGTTGATAAAATCAACCGGGTTGTACTCAAACGCTGCCTGCATATCATCTTTGTAATCACTCAGGAATACCAGAAGGGGATGTTCGATTACCTGGTCAATCCTCAAAAAAGCGGCAATTCCAAATCCCGGGGAATCGCTTAACCGGGTGTTTAAAAACACAACATCCTTGGGTGAATCCATGGACTCCAGAAGCCTGGCACCCTCATGATAAATGCTCATTTCCACGTCCATCCCGCGTTTGGTATAAAATGTCATGATTTCCCCTGCGAGTTCGTCTGCAAACAAGGAATCCGAATCACAAACAGCAATCTTCCACATATCTTTTGTTCCTCCTTCCAACCCGATTCAGCTACTGTACTTCCTGATTTTACATATAGTTTTATTGTTATTTTATCGTATCGGCAGTTTGGAAATAGTTGGTTTTTGATATTGGTTTTTATTATTTTTTGTTAGTTTTTGTTGAATTTCGTTAAAATATGTCTTATAATGGAAATATCTGGAAAACAAAAAAGGGATGGAAAATGGGAATGGACGAACGAGAACTAACGATTTTACTCGTCGAAGATGATCAAAAAGCATGCCGTGAAATACAAAATTATGCTGATACTGTTGATCTTGTAAAGATTGCAGGGGTAACGAATAATTCCAGTGAAGCTTTAAAAATGACGCAGCACATGCTGCCAGACGCCGTGATTTTGGATTTGGAGCTGCATCTCGGCGGTGGAAACGGTCTGTTTTACCTGCAGGGCTTAAAGGCTCTTGGCCTGCAGAAAAATCCGTATGTTCTGATTACAACAAATAATTCCAGCATTATTACGCTGGAACAGGCAAGAAATCTCGGAGCAGACTTTATTATGGCAAAATATGAGTCAGAATACTCCGCGCAGTATGTAATTGAATTCCTGCGAATGATGAAGGCTACTATTTTATCAGCAGCCTCCACTCCTGCAGGATCTGCGAACATTGTGTCCGATGACCAGCGCGACCGCAGACTCACACAAAGAATCCAGAGGGAACTTGACCTTGTCGGCATCAGCCCGAAAGCAATTGGCTACCAGTACCTGACCGATGCGATTCTTATGACTTTCCTTGAACCCGGGCCGAATATCTGCCGCAGGCTCAGTGAAAAGTACAAGAAAACGGATGTCAGTATCGAACGCGCCATGCAAAACGCTATCAACCGTGCATGGCGGACCAGTGATCCCGATGACCTTTTAGAGCATTATAAGGCACGGGTACGGTCTGACAAGGGTGTTCCCACTATGATGGAATTTGTGTATAACTATGTAAATCTGCTGAAGCTGGAAGATTGGTGAAGGATACTATCCAAACATAACCCAATTAACTACATGTATAACCCATTTCAACATATCTTTCATATTCTCCACCCCCTTTTGTAAAAAATCATGTAATTGCGAAACCTTATTTAATTAGGCGACTGAGTTGATCAGTATAAACAAAAACGAACTCCAAAGCAGCGACAAAATCGTCTTAATTTTACCTACTACCCATACCCTATTTTTTGA
>CAYNOE010000466.1:0-2227 GCA_964398745.1 uncultured Lachnobacterium sp. | reverse complement strand
GAGCCGAACTTCTGGCTTTCCTGCATGAGGCTGGATGAAAACAGCCTGTGTGAAACGACAATGGCGGATGAAACATACACCTATAAAAGCGTCCACGGCAGGACCTGCCCGGTGGAGATCCTGGAGGCGCTTGCGGCATTTAATGCGGAGGGGCATCCGTTCTGGAAGCCGATGCATATGCAGCCGGTTTTCAGAAATTATGCGTTTGTAACAGTGGATGGCGAAAGAAGAACATATGATGGTTTTTATAATCAGATGCTGAAGCGTGCGGATGAGGGCAGGGATCTGTTTTCACAGTGCGTGTGCCTGCCGAGTGACATTAAAATGACGGAGGAGGAGCAGGACAGGGTGATTGATATAGTGGTGGCGTGTTTTGATGGGCGAGAGTAAAAATTTCCCTGTTTATTTTGATTGACACTGGGATATGCTGTGAATATAATTAAAGTATAAAAAGCAAATAAAATATGTACGAAAAGGGGGCATGAACATGCTTACAGTAAAGTCTGTAAATGTAAGGGACAATTTCACAGAGTGGTGCGATAAAATCAGCATGGGTGAAACGGTTGTCATATCCCGTCCCCAAAATGAAAATATATATATGATAAATGAAGCCGAATATAATGTATTGCAGAAAGCAAAGCGGAATGCGGAATACCTTGCCATGCTGGATGAAAGCGAAGCGCAGCTAAAGCGTGGGGAAACCATTACATTAACACTTGATGAGCTAAAAGCAATGGAATCTGATGACTGGAATCCCACGGAAAAAGTTCTGGAATTTGAAAAGAAACACGGCATACAAAGGCAGGATTAAAAAAAATATCAGATAATCATTAAGTCCTGCAAAGGACATTATGAGGATTAAAACGAAATAGGAAATATGAAGCCTTCCGGCAGGCACTGCCGGAGGCTTTTTTAATACAGAAAAACATGGAACTGCCTGCAGGAATGATGTCCTGCAGTTTTTTAATGCAGTAAAAAGTTATGAAATATGGAACAACAGACAGGAAAGGAAACATACCATGCAGATGGCATACAAACTTGACCAGACCGTGCGGCTGATAAAGTCGCCCGTGCTGCTTAAAACAGAAGACTCGCAGATTCCGTATGACAGCGGAAACACACTTGCGGCGGCATCCTTTGAAAAACGCTACGCCATAGATTCCATCACGGCGGAAAATAACCGTATTGTCATATGTGTGTCAGAAAATACAGACAGGGGAACCGCAGGCCGGACAGACAAAAAAGTGTCCCTCTTTGACGGCTGCCGTGTCCCGTAGGAATATGTCCATGCAGAAAAAGGGAAAAAACAAATACAGATTCATAACATGCGCTGCCATTCTTGGAAGTGCTTTTATTTTGCTGTCAGAACTGGCGGAAAAGAACAGGGAACCCGAAAGCATTGACAGTAAAAATCCGTATCTTTCAAAGAAACTGGCCGGTGAGAACAAAAAAGCCTTACATGGACAACCAGAAGGATTTTACGTAAAATATGGCAAACGGATTATGGACAAAGGAATTTCTTTCCTGGGGCTTGTCACCCTTGCGCCGCTGTACGGCATCATCAGCCTTGCGGTGTACCTTGACGACCCGGGACCGGTCATCTTCACGCAGAAGCGTGTCGGGAAAGGGAAGCATTTTATCGAGGTGCACAAGTTCCGTTCCATGAAAATGTCCACGCCGCATGACGTGCCGACACACCAGCTTGAAAACCCGGAACAGTATATCACAAAAACGGGCAGCTTTTTAAGGAAAAGCTCGCTGGACGAGCTGCCGCAGGTATGGGACATTTTCCGCGGGAAAATGAGTATCACAGGTCCGCGTCCGGCACTCTGGAACCAGGAGGACCTTGTGGCGGAACGGGAGAAATACGGCGCAAACGACATCATGCCGGGACTGACCGGATGGGCGCAGATTAACGGACGGGACGAGCTGGAAATCCCGGTGAAGGCGAAGCTGGACGGGGATTATGCAAAGGTCTTAAGGGGCGGCGGAATAAAGGCATTCCTGCAGGATGTCCGTTGTATTCTGGGAACTGTAAAAAGCGTCCTGGAAAATGACGGCGTGGTGGAGGGCGGCACGGGTGCAATGAATAAAAACATGGAATACATGTCTGATGAAAAAGAAGCAGGAGTTTGTGATTACGGATATAAAAAGAAATTTACCATAGACAGAAAAGCAGAAAAACGGGTACTTGTCACGGGTGCGGGAAGCTATATTGGCGAAAGTT
>CAYNOE010000465.1:0-2237 GCA_964398745.1 uncultured Lachnobacterium sp. | reverse complement strand
AATTGAAGAAATTGAAAAAAAAGGAAATGTGCTTGAAAGAGAGCAATATATATTTATGAAATTGGCAATTATTAAAGGTGGACGTGTGACTGCAAGAGAAATGTCTCTAGAGTTAGATGTTACTTCACAAAAAGTAGGATGGCTCACAAAGAAATTAGAAGAAGAATTCTACTATTTATCTAAAAGTAGAGAAGCGGGAAATACAATTTATACAATATCAGAATTGGGGAAACAGATGATTTAATGTTTCCAAAATGCATATTATTTATTGGACTTCAGTAGCTTGAGGAACGTTTGAGTAGTTCTACGTATACAACACATATGCAACACTCCCAACTTTAAATCCCTTATTTCAGGGATTTTCCCGTTTTCAAAACGTTAACGAAGAGGACGGTAAAGGGAAAAAGAGGACGTTTTTAAAACGGTTTTTTCTCCCACACTCCGAGTATTTCCGAGTCACCATCCGGATTGTATTCAAATGTTACATAATCCCCGCAAACAGGAAGGTGCTGGTTCTTTTGGGAAAAATCCTTCTGCAGTCTGGCAGAAAGCTGTTTCTCCCAGAACTGTATCGTATAAGAGGAATTTTCCACCCTGGAAATACAGCCTAATTTTTCTTTGTGAAGCCACTGGCAGTCTAATTTCAGCTTTTCATAATGAGGAAACTGTTTTGTAAATTCTTCAATTTCCTCTTCATTTTCACATGTTTCAAAAATGTCTGCTTCTTTAAATTTTCCCCTGATTCCCAAAAATCCGTTTTCCTGCAGTTCGTATGCCATAAATGCATCAAAATTGTTTCCATTGGCATCGGTAATCCCATAGTGGTCGCACGTAACAAATCCGTACTTCGGGTAATACTCCGGTTCCCCGAAGATACATATGCCCGGATATCCAGCATCTTTTGCGAGTTTAAGAGTTTCCTTTAAAAGCATTCCGCCTACACCCAGAGACTGCGCCATGGGGTCTACTGCCAGCGGTCCGAAGGTAATAATGTCATGCACCGTGTCTTTGTCATATACACGGGATTTGGAATACATAATCGTCCCCACAATTTTGCCGTCTAATTCAGCCACCCGGCTTATATCAGGAAGATATTCTTTTGCTGTTCTTAATTTATGAACCAGCAGGTGTTCATTGCATCCGGGACCATGAATATTCCAGAATGCCCTCATGGTCATAAGCTCCGTTTCCTTGTAATCTTCTTTTCGTTCTTTTCTGATTATTATTTTGTTCATTACTTTCTCCGGTTTGATTTTTTCACAGTATAGTATTCCCATATCATTTTGTCAACAGGTATGCTAAAATGAATTTATGGGTGCTGGCCAAAAGCATTTAATCCACAAACGGAGGTATAAAATGAAGATAGACCGGCTGATAGGTATTTTATCCATTCTGCTTCAGAGGGAAAAAGTAACGGCGCCTTATTTAGCGGAAAAATTTGAGGTATCGCGGAGAACAATTAACCGTGATATTGAAACCCTTTCAAAAGCTGGGATTCCGGTTGTGACTTCCCAGGGCGCAGGGGGCGGGCTTTCCATAATGGAGGGATATAAATTAGACAAAACGCTGCTGACTTCGTCAGATATGCAGGCTGTTATTTCCGGACTCCGGAGTCTGGACAGCGTGAGCGGTACGAACAGCTACCGTCTGCTTATGGAGAAATTATCGATAGAAGACAAAAATCCTGTGGACGCTGATCGTTCGGTTATTGTAGATCTTTCCAGTTGGGATAAGTCAGCCGTATCGGATAAGTTTGATCTGATTAAGCATGCTATCGAAAACAGCCAGAGAATCGAATTCTATTACTGCTCGCCGAATGGGGAATGCGACCGTTCCTTAGAACCCTGTCATCTTATTTTCCAGTGGTCAGACTGGTATGTGTGGGGGTATTGCATGATGAGAAACGATTACCGGCTGTTTAAGCTGTCACGGATGAGCAGACTAAAGAATACAAGGGAAGCCTGTGCAAAAAGGGAGATACCGGAGTATACCAGTGATAAGCTGTGCCACACGAGGGATGAAATTGAAGCAACCGTCAGGTTTGATAAGGAAGTCAAATGGCGTGTGGTGGACGAATTCGGAGCAGACCGAATCGGATATGATGAGGACGGCGATATTGTTCTCACATTTACCTGGTCGGATATACCGGCATTTTACAGATATATTCTTTCTTTCGGAGACAAAGCGGAGATTCTTGAGCCGGAAAGCTACAGGAAGGGTTTTGAAGAAATTTTAAT
>CAYNOE010000464.1:0-2245 GCA_964398745.1 uncultured Lachnobacterium sp. | reverse complement strand
GTGGTGACATTTTAACTAATGATAAAAGGTGACATTTCTACTTAGGATTAACAATCCCCAAAAAGGCACTTGAAAGTACAAAAATATTATGATATGATTATTAAGTCAATGGACCTCTAGCTCAGTTGGTTAGAGCATCCGGCTCATAACCGGGCGGTCGCAGGTTCGAGTCCTGCGAGGTCCACCATTTTATTTTTGCGAGTGTGGCGAAATTGGTAGACGCGCTAGACTTAGGATCTAGTTCCTTCGGGAGTGGGGGTTCAAGTCCCTTCACTCGCACCAGATTGAATGATAAACTTGAACCATAAGAGTTCGAGTTTTAATATACTCTAAATTTTGATATAATGCTTATGGAACTAAATTGATTTTGTCAATCTAATAAACACACTTGTATATTGGCAAAGCAAATATACATTAAAATGATAAATTACTTTGATTAGAATTAATATGGAGGAATGATTGATGTTAGATTTCAATAAATTTAATGAATGCGTAGTAGAGAATACTTATAGCTCTCAATTCTATGAATACAATGATAAAATATATTATTGCAAAAAATCTATGACATATTATGAATTAATCATAAGTAGTATAGCTAAATATTTTGGAATAGAGAGTGTTGAGTATCTAACGGCAAAAAAAGATGATGATATATATTTGATTAGTGAAAGTTTTCTTCATAATGGAGATATATTTAAAGATGGCTATGAACTTTTGGAAGAATATAAGAAAAAACATAGTATAGTGGATGATTTTTTACCTGGAGAAAAACTTAATAATTTAAAAGATATTACGAATATATTTAATGAGATTTTTCCTTTTTTTACGTCACAATTATTGGAAAAATTAACTGATATCTTTTCTTTTGATATTGTCTTTGGATACTGTGATAGACAAAGCCCCAATTGGGGTATTATTCAATCTTCTAATAATATAAGACTTGCTCCAATGTATGATGGTAAATGGAGTTTTAGCTCCTTACCTCCACTATTTTTAATAAGTCAAGAAGATCGCTCCAGACCTATTCAAAATATTATTGAACATTTTCTTAATACTGCAAGTTTAAGTTCTATTAAAAAATTTGTTGACTACTATGAAAAGTTTAATGTTAATGACTTGGAAATGTTAATTGCATCAATATCTTCAAATCATAATATAAACTTCAATGTGAGTAAAATATGTACAAACTTTGTAAAGAGAAGAGAGATTATTACTAAAAGTTTAAAAAAATAGATGTTGCAAAAATTTGTTGTACTTCTCTCTCGTTTAGGCAGTTGATATCAAACTCGAACTTCTACAATTTTTAAAAGTTCGAGTTTTAATATGTCTAAAATTATGGTAGAATAATAATAACTTTAATGGAGGTTTTATGAGCAATATTAACAGAATTATAGCTAAAGAAATGTCTAAGATGGATGGAAAGGCTAAAATTATTCATGGTAATATAGTTGGCAATGTTTCACCTGATATGGAATGGATTAAGTGGCTATCTTATGAACCAGAATTTGAAAAGAAAAGAATTGAATATTTTGATTCTAAAAAAAAGTCAGAATTATCTTACGAAGAACTTGAAGAAGCAAGTAGATATAGTAGAAATAAAATTTTTGCTAGATTATTTAAAATATATGGTACAAGCGAATGTTCTGAAGAAGATTATATGAAAGTATATGATTATATGTGTAATGAATCTATTGAAAAATTAATGCTAAGTAAATTAACATCTGAAGAATTACGATATGCAAATCAAGAAATAACTAGATTAAGTGAAATTTCAAAAGAACAATTAAGAGCAATAGTAAATGAGGCACAAAAACCAGAAAAATATGAACAACTATCAATGGTTGATTCCTATATATTACACGTAATATCTGATATTAGTTATGCTAGAAGTAAATCTAATTTGAGCAGAGAAATTGAAGCACAATTAGTACAAAATGAAATAATGATGTTATAAATACGTCAAGGAAACTTGCATAAAATAAAATAAAACATTTGATTTGGCAACTAGATTGACACTCGATTACAGAGTGTCACTTTTTTATTGCTAACACCAATAAGGCAAAAGCATTCATATTAATTTGAATTTCGATATTTTAATTAACAAAATATAATAAAAATATTTAAACAATACTGACTAAATCAATAGAAATTGCTATAATAAATATATCAAAATTATAAATGATAACAGATATAAAAAAGGTGTGATTTATATGCGTCTAGCTGTATTAAGTGATATTCATTCTAA
>CAYNOE010000463.1:0-2249 GCA_964398745.1 uncultured Lachnobacterium sp. | reverse complement strand
ATCAAAATCTTGTTTTCCCCGCTGTAATAGGTATTTGCCTTCAGCGTTCCATGGCTTTCCACGATGCAGTTCTCCACGTGGGTGTTATCCCCGATATATACATCGTTTAATACGATGGAATTTTTGATAACACAGTTCTTCCCCACAAATACCTTTTTAAACAGCACAGAATTTTCCACCTGGCTGTTAATAATGCATCCGCTTGAAATCAGGCTGTTTTTCACCTGGGAGCCTGCATTGTACTTAGCCGGCGGAAGATCATCCACCCTGGAGTAAATCTTTGGTTCCTGCCGGAAAAAGTGGTCGCGCAGATCCGATTTCAAAAAATCCATGTTGGTACGGTAATAATCATCCACGCTTGCTATATTGCTCCAGTAGCTCTTCATCTTGTATCCGCAGATTCTTTTGATATTCCGGTAGCGGATCAAAACGTCTGTTACAAAATCAAACCGGTTTTCCTCCGCAGACTTTTCCAGGATTTCAATCAGCTGCCTTCTGCGGATTACATACACGCCTGTGGAAATCGTGTTGGACTGCGCCACAAGCGGCTTTTCCTCAAAATCCGTAATCCGTGAATCCTCATTCATCCGGACCACCCCGAACCGGCTGACGTCCGCATCCGCCGGCATATCCTTGCAGGCAATGGTGATATCCGCCTTCTTTGCAATGTGAAAATCCAGAAGCTCATTGTAATCCATTTTGTAAACGCAGTCCCCGCTGGATATAATCACATACGGCTCATGGCGTTTTTTCAAAAAATCAAGGTTCTGGCACATCGCGTCCGCAGTCCCTCTGTACCAGTCATTGCTCTCTGCGGTCACAGTCGGGGTAAAAAGAAACATCCCGCCCTGCTTACGTCCAAAATCCCACCATTTGGAAGAACTTAAATGTTCATTTAACGAACGGGAGTTATACTGTGTCAGTATGGCCACCGTCTGCATGTGTGAATTGCTCATATTGCTGAGCGCAAAATCAATGCACCTGAAGCTTCCGCCTATCGGCATTGCAGGAATCGCACGCTTTTTGGAAAGTGCGCCCATCCGGTTATTAGTGCCGCCTGCCAAAATAATTCCAACTGCTTTCATTTTCTGTCACCTGCCTTAATAATTGCTCCTCCGCCTGCCAGCAGTCCATCCGGATAATCGCCTTCTTCCCTGGATGTCACACCCGAAATCGCGGTGTTCTTCCCGACCTTTACATTTACCGGTATGACAGAATTTTCCCCGATTGTCACAAGCCCGAAGCCGTAAATATCCTCGTTCAGCTTATTCGGAGCTTCATTCCCCATACCAAGAACAACGCCATCCCCGATTCTGCAGTTTTCTGCAATAATTGCTTTGTCAATTGTTACGTTTTCCCCAATCACCGTGTCTTTCATAATAATGGAATCACGTACTATGGTTCCCCTGCCAATATGTACATTCGGACCGATGACCGAATGTATGGCTGCCCCGTAAATCTCGGAGGCCTCCCCGATAATACTGCGTTCCACACTTGCTTCCGGCGCAATGAACTGGGGTTCTATCGTGTCGCATTTGGTATAAATCTTCCAGTATTCCTCATAAAGGTTGAACTCCGGAATCAAATCCACCAGTTCCATATTTGCTTCCCAGTAAGACCCAAGCGTCCCGACATCCTTCCAGTAGCCGTTGAATTCATAGGCAAACAGCCGCCTGTCATTTGCAAAGCAGTGCGGAATAATATGCTTGCCGAAATCACAGCTCTTCTGGTCCTTAAGTTCAATCAGCGCATCCCTTAACACGTCCCATGTAAAAATATAAATACCCATGGAAGCCAGATTACTCCTTGGATGCTCCGGTTTTTCCTCGAAATCCTGTATCCTCTTGTTCTCATCCGCAATCACAATCCCAAAACGGCTCGCCTCCTCAAGGGATACCGGCATGGTAGCGATGGTGACGTCCGCATGGTTTTCCTTGTGGAAATCCAGCATAACCTCATAATCCATCTTATAAATGTGGTCACCGGAAAGAATCAGTACATATTCCGGATTATAGTTTTCCATATAACGCAGATTCTGGTAAATTGCGTTTGCCGTTCCTGTATACCATTCACTGTTGTTGCTCCGTTCATATGGAGGCAGAACCGTAACCCCTCCGTTATTACGGTCCAGATCCCACGGAATCCCAATCCCAATATGGGTATTCAGGCGCAAAGGCTGATACTGCGTCAGCACGCCGACCGTATCAATCCCTGAATTAATGCAGTTACTGAGCGGAAAATCAATAATT
>CAYNOE010000462.1:0-2251 GCA_964398745.1 uncultured Lachnobacterium sp. | reverse complement strand
TAGGGGGTTGATGTGTCGAAGACACTTTTTTATCTTTTTTAGTTCCGGCAGGATGACAAGCAGTATATGTTTATGGTAGAATAAAAACGAACAGACATCAAAAGCTTATATTGTACAGGGGTACAGAGGGGAGTTTTATAAAAAACTTAAAAGTGAAGGTAAAGATGGCCATTACAGGAATAATGGTTGCAGTTTTTATGGTCGTTAGTGTTGTTTTTTCCATTAGCAGCATGCAGGCAATTAACAGAAGAATTTTGCAGGAAGAGGAAGAAGATATCCGCAAGGATTATGATAACAGCATTAAAAATCAGGTACAGCAGGTGATTTCGCTTCTGGACTGTTACCGGGCAGATATTGAGGCTGGTGTAATTACAAAAGAAGAGGGAATGAAACAGGCTGCGGATGTAATCAGGGAATTAAGGTACGGCGAAGATGGATATTTCTGGGTAGACCAGTCAGATGGTGTTAATGTGGTTCTTCTGGGAAATGACATTGAGGGGACAAACCGGCTGGATACCAAAGACGTCACGGGTTTTGAAATGGTAAAGAATTTTATCCAGACTGCCGTGGAAAAAGGAGAATGCTACAGTGATTACCAGTATCCGAAGGAAGGCGGGGACAAACCCATGCCGAAGAGGGCATATACACAGTACTATGAACCGTTTGACTGGGTTGTGGGAACAGGAAATTATGTGGATAATATAGATGAACAGCTTGCCGGTTCCAGGGAAGAAGCAGACCGGTTTACCATTAAAAAAATCACCATATTTACAGTGGTATACCTGCTGTCCGCCGTCCTTATTTTTCTGGTGCTTGTTGCCATCATTATGAACATTACAAAACCGTTAAAGCTGGTAGTAAATGTTCTGCAGAAGATGTCAGAAGGGGATTTCTCGGTAAAAATTGACGGGTCTGTGCTTGGACGCAGGGATGATTTTGGAGAACTGTTGAGAATTCTGGAAGCGATGCGGGCAGGAATCGGTTGGAAGCCTTGCAGGGGATGCAAAGCACCTGCTGTCATTTATTGATAACCAGGTTATGGAAAGTATCGGACTGTTAGAAACAGTTACAAATGAATACAATGATGATGCAGGCGAAATCGATTCACTTGTTTCTGATTTCAGCGCCGTATCGGAAGAACTCTTAGCTTCCATAAACAATATTACAGATTCCCTTGACGGAATTCTGGAGGCTGCCCAGGAGAGTGCAAAGGGAACAGAAAGTATTGCAGACCGCGTCAAAACCGTAGTTTTGACTTCCGATTCTGTAAATGTCTCCCTGCAGGATGCAAATGGAATTGTAGGAAGACTTAATGATGCAACGGGAAAATTCTGGTTATAAACCAGAATTTCCCTTATATTTTCAGCACCACATCCACAAAAAATTCCGTATCGCTGTTGGAGGCCTGGGCCGAGCCGCCGTACTTTTCCGCTGCCGCGGCAATGGCGGCAAGTCCGATTCCACTTCCGCTGTGCTTTGTGGAGCGGTAGCCGTCCTTCCCTTTTAGCACCCTGCCGTCAAAGCTGTTGGTGGAAACGATATAGAGTCTGTTGCCATGACGGATCTGTGTGGTCAGGCAGAAATACCGGCTGCCCTCCGGCACAGTGCGGCAGGCGTCGATGGCGTTTTCCATCAGGTTCCCGAACAGGGACACCATGTCAAGCTCGGTAATGGGCAGCGGTTCCGGCAGCTCAATGTGCCAGTCCGTGTTTATGCCCGCAGAAACAGCCATTTCGTAGTAATAACCAAACAGTGCATTCAGTGCGGCATTGGCGCAGTAGTTTACGGGGGTGTTTTCTGCAAGGCTGGCTTCGTATCCTGCAAGGTGTGCCCGGATGCTGCCGATGTCGCCTTTCTCCGCAAGGGAAGTAAGCAGGCGTACAGAGTGGCGGAAGTCATGGCGAAGCCCGGCGGTCTGTCGCATATGTTCCTGCAGGGTCTGGTACTGGCGGGACTGCATTTCAAGGAGCTGGGTGCGTTCCTTAAGCTTCGAGTGTTCCAGTAAAACGGTTGTACCCAGGTAAAAAAGGACGTAAATTGCCGTAAGGATTGCAAGCATGCATCCCTCCAGCAGCAGGAAAAGGAAAAACATGCGCCCTGTATAGAGTGTCCTGTAGGACTGGGGGACCGCTATTATATTGAAAATCAGAAAGACTGAGGACAACAGGATGGTGGAGTACCATATTTTTGGAGTGTCCAGACAGTCAACTATCCGGAAAAAAAGTCCGCAGGCAGGCCATGCGAAAGCGGC
>CAYNOE010000461.1:0-2271 GCA_964398745.1 uncultured Lachnobacterium sp. | reverse complement strand
AACTTGAAGCCGAGGTTATGCAGTTGGCGTAATCAGCAAAACAATTTAATATCAAAATAACAGCGCAAAGGCACATGGAACAGTAAATTGTAAACCATGTGTCTTTTTTTGCATTCAAAGGAGTTACATTTTTACTATTGACAATCTGTTCTACAAGTTGTAGACTATAATTAGTTTACAGCTTGTAGAACGGAGGGAAATACCATGGAATACAAATTAGGGGAAATAGAAATGAAGTTTGCAGATTTGATTTGGGATAATGAGCCCCTGTCATCGGGTAAACTGGCAAAGCTGAGTGCAGAAGCGCTGAACTGGAAAAAATCCACGGCATACACAGTCCTGCGGCGTCTGTGTGACAGAGGGCTTTTCAAGAATGAAAACGGCGTAGTGACGTCATGCGTGACAAAAAAGGAATTTCTCTCGAAGCAGAGCGAGCAGTTTGTGGAGGACACGTTCGGGGGTTCCCTTCCCGGATTTCTGGCGGCATTTACATCTGTCCGTAAACTGTCGGATGAAGATGTGGAGGAAATGAAAAGAATTATAGAAGAGAATGGGAGGGAGTAGAATATGGAAGCGGTTCGGACAATATTTTCCGGGTTTTTAAATATGAGCCTGACTGCGGGAATCGTAATCCTGCTGGTTATGTTAGTGCGTCTGTTCTTAAGGCGTGTACCCAAAATATTTAGTTATTGTTTGTGGCTTGTGGTGTTGCTGCGGCTTTTATGTCCCGTTTCCTTTTCATCCGTCCTGTCCGTGTTCTGGTTTGTGGATGCTCCGGTAAACGGGCAGGGAACAATTACCTATATTGAACAGGAACCTGTACAAATTAAAGTACAGGAAACATCACCCGTAATGCCTGATATGGCAGGACAGACGGAGGCTCCCGTCCAGAAAATCTGGGATTTTTGGACAGTGGGAGGGCTTGTCTGGCTTACGGGGACAGCAGTGCTGTGGGTTTACAGCATAATCAGCGTTTTTCGCCTGAAACGGCGGCTGGCTGCAGCAGTATGTGACAGAGATAATATTTTTCTGTGTGATTATATCCGGACAGCATTTGTGATGGGTATGTTCCGCCCGCGGATTTATCTGCCGACTACACTTGCCGAAACAGAACGGCGGTATATCCTGCTTCACGAGCAGACACATATCCGCAGACATGATCACATTTTCCGCCTGCTGGCATTTCTGGCGCTGTCGCTGCACTGGTTTAACCCGCTTGTGTGGTGCGCGTTTTACTTATCCGGACGGGACATGGAAATGTCCTGCGATGAGGCAGTTATGCGGAAAATGGGGACAGACCTGCGGGCAGCAGTCTGGCGGAAACAAAAGTTACGATATTTCACTGGAGGAGGCCAGTGTCTGGCCAGTGGTGGAACTGCCTGTATTTGATGAGGCAGTAAAACAGGGACAGCTCGTGGAATATGATAAGGATTTTGGGGGAACACTGCCGGGGTGCGGTGACGGTGTTTGGTACAGTGTAACGGCAGACGGGGTGGAATATCTTTATGCAAAATATGACGACGAAGAAAACATCCAGCTTTTTTCATGGGTTCTCAGGGACAGTTCCCACAAGCTAGGAAACGGGATTCATGTCGGCATGACAGAGAAGGAAGTATTGAGAGTGTGTCCTGCACTTGTGGAAGTGGATTTTTCCGGAGAAGGATGGCCTGCGTGGAACAGATGCGCGTATCCGGAGCACTGGAGTGATGAATTTGATTCCATGCTGGTTGCCAATGTTGAAGATAACAAGGATAATATTCCAGTGTTTCTGGCGGTAATGATGAAAGACGGTGTGGTACGCGCTCTGACATTTTATATGCCAACAGCGAGTTGATGGTAGAGATGGGGAATCAGGAAATTTAATAGAACTTTATTGTAAACACAAGCGTTTTTCTGTATAATAAGGTGTAGCAGTAGCAGGTTGTATTATGTCTTCTGCTACAGATTTGGGAGAAACCGGGGTGATAAAGTGCAGGAAGATACAAAGCAGTTTCAGGAGGTTAAGGCAAGACGTACTGCAAAAAACAGCGTATTCCTTGACCTTTTTCAAAATAAAAGTTATTTGTTAAAGCTGTATAGAACGCTCCATCCGGAGGATACTACAGCAACAGAGGATTCCCTGACTGATGATACTCGTAGAAGCACAAGCAACATGGACGGTAAATATTTTAGTCAGAATTTTACTGTATCTGGCGCAAAGCTATCATGAATACTTTCAGCGCACCAGTCAGGATTATTACAGAAGTAAAAAAGTAAAAATGCCAAAACCTG
>CAYNOE010000460.1:0-2287 GCA_964398745.1 uncultured Lachnobacterium sp. | reverse complement strand
GCGTGCTTAAAAGAGATGGTGGATCAGTTTACACTGGCAGAGGAATAATTGATAATGGAAAAATACGGCCGCAACCATCTTCTGTTCCTGCATGATTTTTCCGTCCCGTTTGATGACAACATATCGGATCATGACCATAATCGAAACCCTGAAAAAACAAAATATGGGAATGATTGAAAATATAAAGAAGCTGTTTATGGGCACACTGGCTATATTTTAGCCGGTGCAATACCCATTGGTCCAGCCGGAAGTGGTATAATCAAATTGGCAGACCACAATTTACATACAGGATTTGGATATTTTTGAGGGTGAGAGAAACAAAGGAATTGGAACCCTTCTCATAAATGCCAGTAAGGAGTATGGAAAAAGAAGAGGGGCCGATTTTATTAGGACTCAGGTTTTTCCACAAAATATTGATGGTATGAGATTTTATGAAAGAAATGGCTTTTGTGAAATGATGAAAACGATTGAGAGTCAGCTAATTTGTGGCTAAATGTAAATGATGATGTTACGAAATTCCTATATAATTTCTCGCAATTCGCTTTATGAAACCCTTGGATTTTGCACATTGGATGAGTGTATGGTAATGAATTTAACAAGGTGAATGAAATGGATAGAAATGAAGTTTTAACGAACCCTGAGAAATTAGTCAGGCTGGAATTAAAGAACAAGGGGTTTGATATTGACAAAATGAATGTGCCCAAAAGAGTTTATTTAATGGCAGATGATTTTTATGATGGAATAATTTCAAAAAATTGCGGAACATATAAATATCCTTTGGGAGGTGAACTTTATGTTTTTAACGCAAATGAAAATATTGGATTTATTAAAGGAAATATGTGTTCACCGGCGATAGCCACACAAGCTGAAGATTTAATAGCAGGTGGCGTAGAAGAACTAATTCATGTTGGTTTTGCAGGTGGATTACAGACGGATATGAAGCCGGGAGATATTGTTATAACAGATGGCGCATACAATGATACTGCTGTAGCCCGGTTGTATGGATATGATCTGGATATCATTGAATCGTCAAAGGAGCTGACAAATGAACTATGCAAAGTATTTACTGATAATGAAGTTGCATACCGGCGGGGAAAGCATTGGACAACCGATGCCGGATATATGGAAACATGGGGACAAATTATTGAATATAGAAATAAAGGTGCCCAGTGCGTGGAAATGGAAGGTGTGGGCTTATTTACAGTCGCCGCATATCGAAAATGTCTGGCCGCAGCAATTTATGTAATTTCTGACGTTCTTGTGGAAAGTGGCTGGAATCTTGGCTGGGGGGAGAATCAATTAGATGACGCTGTCCAGAAGGTATTGGATATAATTGTTTCATTCTCATAGGCGGTGCAAATTTTTACCGCGCACATTAAGACGGGTATGAGTAAATAGAATTTGAAATTATATTTATCACGGAGATATGTACATGATTCCTATAAAAATAGAAACTTTGTTAGAAGGACGTAAAGTAGAGCAAAATCGAATAGAGTACAAGGAAGGATTTAATCCTGCGGATGTTGTGCATACAATATGTGCTTATGCAAATGATATTGCCGGAGTAGATGGGGGATACCTTGTAATTGGTGTAAAAGCAGAGGCTGGGATACCCGTTTTGCCACCAGTGGGTCTGCCAGGTGAATTACTTGATGATATTCAACTGAAAATTTTCCAATACTGTAATAAGATTGAACCTCGTTACATTCCGAAAATTGATGTGGTGGAATACAAAGGGGTGCATTTGGTCTATCTGAAATGCGCTGCAGATGATGCAGGACCTTATCAAGCACCTGTTGATGTTTATTCCAAAAGGAAATTGGGAAAAGCCCAGGACCGAACTATGAAGTATTGGATTCGTCCGGCATCACTTACAACAGAAGCTAAACAAAGTGAATTGGCAGAGCTTTTCGAAAAATTTGCATCTATACCGTTTGTGGATCGAATAAATGGCCGTGCATCTATGGAACATATTCGCCGGGGATATTTAGAGGATTTTATCAGGGAAAGTAACAGTTCTCTGATAGAAGAACTGAATGTGCGCTCATTGGAGGATTTATTGGTGTCCGAGGAGGTTGCAGAAGAAAAAGATGATGGCATTGCAATAAAAAATATTGGAATACTCATGTTTGGAGAAAGACCGGACAAACTGGTTCCGGGAACTAAAATTGAGTTGGTGCGTTTTCATGATAAAGAGGCCGAGGCCTCCGATTTTACAGAAAAAACATTTTATGGTCCGATATGGAAACAGGTAAAAGATGCACTGGACTATATTAAAACGAATGTG
>CAYNOE010000459.1:0-2306 GCA_964398745.1 uncultured Lachnobacterium sp. | reverse complement strand
GCCGTTTTCTTCCATTCTCAAAAGACAGCCAGTGGACGAAGTCCAGTTTCTTCTTGTCGGTACCAAAAATTTCAGTATCATAAGGATACGGGTATACCGGCAGAGAGAATTTTCTGGCATAGTAAATGGCAGTGTTTCTGTCACACAGGTTTACGATGAAATAAAGGTGTTTTCCCATTTGTTTAAAAAGAAAGTCTTCAGGCTTTGCATTGCCGCGGTGCCATGGTGCCCCGCCGCAGATATAAAGAATCTTATCAGCGTTTGTAAGGTGCCTGCTGTCATAGCAGGAGCCATAATCATCAATGATTATGTCTGCGTCAGGCTCCGGGATTTCAATGCTTTCATTATATTTGGGATACCCTTTAAAACATCGGTAGAAGTAGCACCCTTTCCGGTTCTTTGAACAATGTAACAGTTTCATTGCTTTCTGCAGGTGCCTGCTGGGATTTCTTTCGCGGTAAACCGCATCATATCCCAGGTGGTTCAAAATTCCGGTCAGGGACACTGCAATGTGTGTGCATCCGCAGCAGGGATGGCTCCCGATTACTGCGACCGTCTGCCTGAGATGCGTTCCATTCCTGTTATCGTTTGTTTTTTTAATTGCAGAAGACAGCTCCGAGACCGTCTGATAGCGGAGCCCGGGCTTCGTCTGCGTTGCTTTCTGGATAACCGGCTGGATATTCCGGGAGGTGGCAGCATCCGTGTATGCGGTCATAAAGTTTATGACTTTTCCGATACTGTAAATATCAGAGGAAAGTGTCACCGGCTGACCGGAGGCTGGCTCCGGTGCGGAAAATTCCGCGTTCCCGAAAAAGCTGAAGTCATTCCCGGAACTGGCAAAAAATGATGCGGCGCTAAAGTCGATTAATTTTAGTTGTAATCCACATACTATAATATGCTCCGGCTTCAGGTCCATGTAGAGAACCGGTGCAGGGCAGAGTGAATGCAGATACGCAAAAATATCACAAAGCTGCTCACAAAATTTATAAAATAAATTCCGGGATACTGACTGTTGATGAAGTAAAAATTCTTCGAGGGTATCACCCTGAATATATTCTTCCACAAGATAGTAAAAAGATTCATCTTCTTCAAAATCATAAATAGTGGGAATACCAGGATGCTGAACTGATGTCAGAATCTTTGCTTCAGTTATAGCGAAGAGTGAAAGTGCATCGGTTTTGGGGATTATTTTGATGGCACATTCCAGCTCCAGAGATAGTTGCCTGGCAAGAAAAACTTTTCCACACTGCCCCTGGCCCAGGGCGCGCAGCAGTTCGTATCTGCCCGACAGAATTATATTGTTGTTATTTGTCATACGCTCCTTCTGGTACGGAACGCATCTCATGCATAAACTTATATCACAAATAATTTAACAATGCAAGAGTTTTTTAAAAAAAATTTATAATTGTGAACTTTACAACGTATCCGTGATTGATTATAATTGTTAAAGAAATAGTGTCTGAGGGGACTTTGAAGGTAAGGATGTGATATAATGAAAATAGAAAAGGTAAACGAAAACCAGATTCGGTGTACGCTGACCCGTCAGGATTTGGCAGAACGGCAGATTAATCTGCGCGAGCTGGCATATGGCACGGAAAAGGCAAAAGTACTTTTCCATGATATGATTCAGCAGGCGAATTATGAGTTCGGATTTGAAGCAAATGATATTCCGCTTATGGTAGAAGCCATTCCGCTGTCTGCAGAGTCGCTAATTCTTCTGATTACAAAAGTTGAGTATCCGGAAGAACTGGATACCCGTTTTTCTAATTTTTCAGAAGTGGATGAAGATATGCTGTTCCATGAAACAGATTCCGTCAGTGCCGCCAATTTAAAGGGGGCTGATGATGTTTTAGGAGTTTTTAATAAAATTCGGGAAAAAACAAAAGAGACTCCTGTTACAGAACACCAGAGGGAGGAATCCATGGTTGTGGAGCAGGTGCCGGCTGACTTTACAAAGATGTTTGAATTCCCAACACTGGAGCAGGTGATTCGTCTGGCAGGCGTGCTTGCAGATTATTATGATGGACGTAATGACTTGTACAAAAATGAAACTAAAGACAGTTTTTATCTGGTGGTACACAAAGACGAACATACACCGGAAGAATTTAACAAAATCTGCAATGTCATCTGTGAATATGCGGGACAGAAAAACTATACGGCAGCCATGGGGGCATTTTTTGCCGAGCACGGAAAAAAAGTGACGGGACCACGTGCACTTCAAATGCTTGCTGCGTTATAAGTGAATATGTAAAAAGGACTGCAAGCCTGACGCTGCGGTCCTTTTTTGAATACACATTTTATGAAGC